>JAQIDA010000003.1 GCA_027858275.1 Candidatus Kapaibacterium sp.
TATTATGGTGATCCGACTACCAATCTTTCTTTAAAATTTGAACCTGCCATAGAATTTGAAGAAGATACAGAAACAGATATCTTCTTCCATATAGACCCTGTTGATTTATTCAGCAGCGGCACATCAATTGCTGATCCAATGGATGACAGCAACAAAAACACTATAGACAATTTAATCAAATCAGCAATCAAAGCTGTAAAAAAGTAGTTGCTAAGTGTGTTTACGAAAATAAAAGGCTTGATAATCATCTTGAATTATCAAGCCTTTTTTCGTATCAGACAGCCCTCATTTTACTTTCATCATCATTCCGCTTTCGACCTTAGCCCCGATTATAATTGCATAATAATACATCCCTGCAGGTCGGTCCTTAGAGTCAAATCGAATCGAATGATCTCCTGTTTCACAATAACCGACATCAAGCGCAGAGATTTTCTCTCCGATCGAATTATACACATTGATACTGACAATATTCGCCGATGTAACTGTGAATTTTATTTCCGAGTTTTGCGAAAACGGATTAGGCGCGACAAACGTTTTATCCGACTTTATATGTTGGTTATCAGTTGCCGAAGAAACGATTCTTGATTTGGCAACAAGAAGATTATCGATCCACATAGTTTGCTCAACCGGCGACCCGGGACCGATATACGGTGCGATCAGGAATTGATTGAACATCATATCGGGACGTTGTCCTGTTCTCATCATAACATCATCATGACTGATAATCAAGGCATCATCGAACCAATATCGTACAATTCCGTCAGTGATACCTTTGCCGTCAACAATGCTGTTGAGCTTGAAATACGCTTCGACATGGTGCCAATCGTTTTTGTAGTTATTGCCGGGATCATCAGAAAAATATTTCATTTCAGCTTTCCATTGTTTCCCGTTATTATGAACATTTCCGCTTTGATAGCAATCGCCGTAGTAGCCATCGCTGCTGCCGTTACAACCTGCGACAGATCTTTCTTCCGTTACATCCGTCAGATCGACCCCTATATTATTTTCATCAATATTCTCTGCGTCCTGAATCGCAAGAAGCGGAATCCCGGCATTATGCTCGATATACGTAGTCAAATGTGTGTAAGAAGGTCCGACATAGATATGATTCGCATTTGTGATAAAATGAAATTCGTGGGGATGATAGGGTTTCCCCGAGCCAATGTAATTTTTGCTGTATTTCACATAATAACTCAGATATACTTCGTCAGTTTCCTCAAAGAGATGTCGCCCCGGAGAGCCTCCTTCAGCACCTCGTTCTCCCAACAAATATTTACATTCGAGAGAGGCTGAACTTCCTTCAATATGCTCGCTTGTTGAAAGCTTCCCCTTTAGATGATCGTACCAACCCCTTGAAGCAAATTCCGTATCTTCAAAATCTTCTTGGAAAAGTATTTCCGGATCAGAGGCGACCAGCGGTTTTATAATGAATATAAGTGCCGTCAGAGCTATTATCAATCTAAACATTAATTACTCCCGTTTATGATAAAACTTCGTCAATAATATAAGAAATTAATTTGTTTTATAGGCGGATAATAACTATTACAAAATACTTGCCATTATGCTGTACAAAATTGAATATTGTCCTTGTTTATTCTCCCGATAAGTATTAATTTCGGACTGCTAATTATAACAACAAAAGACAAAAGTATTTGAATTTTTTAAGATATGTACAGCATCATAACATTTAGCTTTTTCACAATCTCTTAAGACCGTTGTTCTTGGCTGTACGTGGCAGAAATAATCTATTTTTGACTGAATGATAGTTAATTAAATTTTTCGATAATTTTATAATATTTAGGAATGGTAATGAAGAAATTTTTTGTAATGATTATGATCCTTATAATTTCAGGATCAGCAGTTTATGGTCAAAGTTATCAAGAAAAGCGTTTTTGGATAGGTCCGACTGTTGGTTACGCTTTTGCAGATTTGGGTTTTGGTGCAACCGGTGAATACGGAATGACAGAAAATATTGGGCTGAGTTTCGATCTCGGCTACTCCGGCTTCAAAGAAGATTTTGGCGGTTTAATGGGCGGAAACGATACATATTGGGAATTTACCCTTTTTAGCGCTTTAGTTTCAGCTTCTTATCACTTTATGCCCGATGATAAATTCGATCCGTTTCTTAAAGCAGGTATCGGATATATGAATTGGGACGTAAAATTCATGCAGGACGGTAAAGAGATTGATATGTTCCCCGGTTCATCGGCCGCCTATGAAAGCGGTGTTGGTTTTACAGGACAAATCGGAGCTCGATATCATTTTAGTGAAAAATGGTCCGGAAGAGCTGCTTTAGGATATCCCTATATCTTCTCTTTAGGTGTTGACTTTTCATTTGGCGAAGAGTATAAAAAAACTAACAAGAAAAAAAGAAGCACTCCCAAAGTTGCAGCAACAGATACTTACGAAGATAATGATGTAAATGATACTGATGACAGAAGCGTAGAAAGCATACCTCAAAAGGACAAAAAAGATCAATATTCAATTTATATTGGTCCTTATATGGGAGCAAAAGCGACAGCAAACACAACATACGCTCACGGTAGAACCTGGAGTGGTATTGATTTCAATGCTCCAAGCATTGGCGCATCGTTTCTTTTACCTTTTTCAAACACCGGCTCGATTGGCTTTTTGCTGGACTTAGGCTATGAACCTTACGGCTACACAACTAAACCGTACAATAACGATTATGTCACTGACGAAAATACAGTTACTGAAAAATACAACTATTTTAATATTTCACCATCCTTGTATCTCGGCGGATTTGTCATTGGTTTAAATATTGGAATGCCTATGTCAGCTGAAGCTTATGATGCTGATAATGATGATGTCTCCGTACTGGATGAGAGAGGCTATGAAATTCCTTGGGATGCAGAACCTGATATGGTTGAATACTTAGCCACTTTATTAGAAATCAAAATTGGCGGTAGTATTCCCTTGGTCAGCAATGAACACGGCAAACTTTCTTTAAATATCATGGCGACCTATGCTTTGTCCGGCTTGTATGAAAACGAAGAAGTTTATAAATACGCCTACGACGTAATTGACAACACTTCCCAGACTGAAGCTAAAAGTGATTTAAATCCCAAACCGGCTTCATTAAGTCTTGGATTAAGTTATTTGTTCAAAGTTGGTTTATAAATCGTTGCTCCTCATTATACAATATGAGTCATAACGATTGAATCCTTATACAGAAATCCTTATCAAATATATTGATAAGGATTTTTTTGATTTTTGAAATTGGGAAAGGATATTTTGTTTTTTCTTGAAAAATGATTAAATTGTCATAATAGCGTTAACCCGGGTAGAAACGAAATAATTGGGGAAACCTGTCAAAATAATACAGGTTGAAATATTTGAGAGACCCTTTTACGGTATATACCAACCATCAATCCTTCTGTCCTTGAATTCAACGCTAATTTGAAATTGATATTTGTATCAATAAGGATCAAGAATTAGTCATGAAAATATTAGTTTTAACAATGTTGATGTTCTTAGGAGCAAGCTCCCTTTCGGCAAGAAAAATAAAACCACCGCCCAAAGCTTTTGATTTGGATAAAATTAGCTTTTGCGTCGGCGGTCTGGTCAGTGCGAAAGGAAATATAAATACCGGAACGATTGAAGGATGTGAGAACAAACCGGTTTTTGGTATGGGTGATGCAGGCGGAAGTGTTTCAGTCTTATTTGGCAAGATTGGACTTGTGTTCAATGTAATGTACAGTACCGGGGGTTTCTCTCGATATCCTTATGATGACGAATCATTTGTCAGTACAAATACTTATCATCATCTGGTTTTCAATCCTAACCTCTACTTCGGAGGGCTTATTCTCGGCATAAATTTGGGGAAGCCTCTAAGCAATACTAAAACTTCTCCGGAAGGAAATGTGACGGAACATGAAGACATTGAACCATTAAGAGAAATGATCATAGGGGCAATGATTCCTGTTTTCCAGAACCGATACACAAGGCTGAATGTTGATATTCGCGCAGGATATGTATGGAAACGATTGGGAGAAGAATTGTACCCTGCATCCTTTTCAGTCGGCGTAAGTTGTTATTTCAAATACCGCCTGCCTAAGTCACACAAATAAAAGATACGATATACAATAAAAAAATCCTTATCAAACAAATTGATAAGGATTTTTTATGTTTTTAAGCCTGCACTTTATAATTCTTTGAATTCAAAATGTTTGTGCTTATGATCATGATCGTTAGTACATTTTTCTTTTTTCAGATCGGTGCCGCAACCGGTGCCGCCGCAACAGGCGGTTTTCCTGCCTTTTTGTTTGTATTTGCTGAACTTGATGCTGCCGGCCATAAATATGGCGGCTAAAGCAAAAAAGCCCATTGCAAGTAAGAATTCAGCCATAATATTATTTATCTCCTTTGAGGATTTTTTTTAATGCGTTTGTTTTTTTCTCAATAAAACTGTCGCCGTCTTTAATAATAAAGAAAGCCGGAATATTTTCTTTTTCCGCCACAACGAGACCTTCTTCCGCTCCCATGACATTCAAAGCTGTCGCCAATCCGTCTGCAACCATACAGGTTTCGCTCAGGACTGTTA
Organism: Candidatus Kapaibacterium sp.; assembly: GCA_027858275.1. Lineage (GTDB taxonomy): Bacteria > Bacteroidota > Ignavibacteria > Kapaibacteriales > UBA2268 > JAQIDA01. The sequence goes on from JAQIDA010000003.1 coordinate 4,565, forward strand.
CGGATGCTAACTTATGTGTGATTGGTCTGCCGGTTTCGGGATTGATCGTATGCGAATATCTAATTCCGTCTTTTTCGAAATAGTTGTGATAATCTCCCGATGTGGCCATTGCCATATCACTGAGAGAGACGATGGTCTGAATCTCTGATTGTGCTTTTGGAGAAGCTATACCGATTCGCCAACTGACTTTTTCGAAATTAACACCTTTGGCGCGGGTTTCTCCGCCGATTTCAATGAAGTAATTGATAAATCCTAAAGAATCAAGTACCTGTGCAAGCATATCAACGCCGTAACCTTTGGCTATAGCAGACAGATCGCAGTGCAAACCCGGGATATTCTTCCTGATTACAAGCCCGTCCGGACTAAATTCCAAATTCTCATAACCGCATCGACTCATAGACTCTTCGATTGCAGAATCGCTTGGTATCGTGCTGCTGAGTCCTTTGTTGCCGAATCCCCAGAGACTGACCAAAGGTTCAACTGTAATATCAAACGCGCCGTCTGACAATTCGCTGATACGCTGAGCCTCTCCGAATACTAACAACATTTCAGGTTGAACGGGATACCATATTGTATCATTGAAATTATTGAACAAAGAAAGATCGGAATCCTCAATAAAAGTCGACATCATCTGATTAACTTTTGCCAATGCCGCTTCAATTTCTTGTTCAGTCTGAGTAGCTTTTGCTTCTAATATATCTCCGCTGTCGACAACTTTCACGGTATAGGTTGTACCCATAGTGTCGCCCTGAATTATTTGCAGTTTTCTTGATTCGCCGCAAGAGTTCAGAACGAGAATCAGGGAAAATAGAAAGACAGCGTTATTTAGATGTTTTTTGATATTTAATACAAACATGGGACTAATGGTATTATGTAACAAAATATATTCTGCAATATATGAAAATAGATCTTAACTGCCTACTATCCCTGTCTGAATTTTGGGGCGGATCAACCTTCTTCGCCGGAGTCAATATAAGAATTTAAAGAGGCTAAATATTATTTCTTATTTTTGTATCTTTAGTAATCTATTATTCCTTATAAATTATGGAGACGCCATGAAGTCTGTTATCAAATTAATTATCATGCTATTAACTATTTCAGCGGTTTCCGCGCAATCATTGAAGATCACACATCCCAACGGTGGTGAAAAATTCGGGGTCGGAACTGATAAGACTATTACTTGGGAAGGCTGCGCGGCTGAAGATGAGGTCACTTTGGAGTACTCCGTTGACGGCGGCAAGGTCTGGTCAACAATCACTGACCAAGCGACCGGCTATGAATACGAATGGAAAGATATTCCGAATACGCTTAGTGATAATTGCTTTATCAAAGCTTCGCTAAATGATTCAACTGCCGAAGAGGTGATGATTCTCGGCTTGGGAACACTTAAACAAGTAATTTATAGCCCTGACGGTACAAAGCTCGCTTCTTGTGGCGGCGGCGGAATATTTATTTGGGATATTGCTACCGGAGATACAATTCTTTCTATCAGAGAAAATACCGGCTACGTTTTATGTATTTCTTTCAGCCCGGACGGCAGCAGAATTGCGAGCGGGAGTAGAGACAATACAATCAAGATATGGGATTCCAAAATCGGGGCGCTAATAAAAACGTTCTCAGGGCATAACGGTTATGTATATAGTGTATGTTACAGCTCGGACGGAAGCTTTATTGCGAGCGGGAGTCAGGACAAGTCAATCAAAATATGGGACTCCCATACCGGAGCTGAAATAAAAAACCTCTCCGGGCATAATGGGCATATTAGAAGTCTATGTTACAGCCCTGACGGCAGTAGAATTGCAAGTGGGAGTATGGACAAGACAATCAAGATTTGGGATGCTGATACCGGAGCTGAAATAAAAACGCTCTCAGGTCATACCGGTTATATTTATGGTGTTTGTTACAGTCCTGACGGCAAAAGAATCGCAAGCGGCAGTTGGGACAAAACAATCAAGATTTGGGACGCCATTACCGGAACGGAAATCAAAACGATCTCAGAGAATACGGATTATGTTTGGAGTGTATGTTACAGCCCTGACGGCAACAGCATTGCAAGCGGCTGTAGCAATGGAATAATAAAGATATGGGATGCCAATACCGGAGCAGGATTAAAAACGCTCTCAGGCCATACGTTGGATGTATGGAGTGTAAGTTACAGCCCTGACGGCGATGAAATCGCAAGCGGGTGTGATGACGGTACAATCAAAATATGGGGTGCTGATACCGGCACGGAAAAAAGAACGTTCTCAGGATATGTTTATGAAGTAAATAGTATTAGTTATAGCCCTGGCGGCAACAGAATCGTGAGTGGGAGTGTTAACGGAATAATCAAGATATGGAACGCTGATACAGGAGCAGAAATAAGAACTCTTGGGAATAATTCGTATGTTGTTAGTGTACGTTACAGCCCGGACGGAAACAGCATTGCAGGAGGATCTGAGAACATGACAATCAAAATGTGGGATGCCTATACGGGAAAAGAATCAGGAACGTTCTCAGGACATACGGATTATGTTAATGAAGTATGTTACAGCCCTGACGGCAGCAGAATTGCAAGCGGGAGCTTTGACCAAACACTCAAAATATGGGATACCGATACCGGAGCAGAAATAAACACGCTTTCAGGTCATATCGGTTATGTTAATAGTGTATGTTACAGTCCCGACGGCAGCAGAATTGCAAGTGGAAGTTATAAAGAAATCAAGATTTGGGATGCTAATACCGGAGCGGAAATAAAAACTATATCAGGTCATAGCAATCATGTTTATAGCGTATGTTACAGTCCCGACGGCAGCAGAATCGTGAGCGGTAGTAAAGACAATTCAATCAAGATATGGAATGCCAATACCGGAGCTGAAATATTAACGCTATCAGGGCATACGGATAGGGTTGAAAATGTATGTTACTGTCCGGACGGCAGCAGAATTGCAAGCGGGAGTAGGGATAGAACAATCAAGATATGGGACGCCAATACCGGAGCGGAAATTAGAACGTTTCCGGGGTATAACGAAAGTGTTTATAGTGTAAGCTACAGCCCTGACGGAACCAAACTCGCAAGCGGGAGCTATGACGGAACAATCAGAATATGGAACACAGGAACAAATGACGTATCTGATGCCGTCTTCTCAATCACAAAAACAGACGCCGTTGAAGAGCAGACGAGCACAAACAAAACATCAACATACCCGAACCCATTCTCTGAGTCAATAACAATTGAATACACTCTTGAAAAAGCGGCGAATGTAACAATCAATATTTATAATTCAAACGCTGAATTAGTATCCGCGATTGAAGAAGGATTGAAAATCGCGGGGGAACATTCCGCTTTGTTTGATGCGGCTGATCTTCCTTCAGGGGCTTATTATTATTCTGTGAAATCCGGGGAGAATTTGGAGAGCGGGTTGATGCAGTTGGTACGGTGACGGGTGGAATGGACAAGATGTCAGACACTCAAGAAAGTGTCAGACATCGAAGAGAAATACTACTCTGCGTACAGACGCCCAATTGGGGCGTCTCAGCACGAAACACGAAAGCCTTCAGGAAAAGAGATCCGGGCGACGCCCAAATTGGGCGTCTGTACAATGGTCTAT
>JAQIDA010000054.1 GCA_027858275.1 Candidatus Kapaibacterium sp.
GAATCGGGCATACGAATGTTAGGAACTACTGCACCGGTGAATTCACTAACAATTCCTTGACCGATCTGATTAGACGCGAAAACTAATACGGGAACGGAATATATAAATCTACAAAAGAGGGTGTAACTTGGAGGCTTCTCGAAAACGCTAAGAGCAAATACGCAGGCGGTGAGGACCAGTTCAATTTTATCTCTCGTTTAGCGGTTAGCCCGACGACAGGAACTATATTCGCCGCTGCTAATAATTACGGAATTCTTCGTTCTGATGATGAAGGGGAGTCTTTCTACGTCGCTCTCGGCGGCAATGATAACTATCGTTACTCGGATGTCTCAGTCGCTTCTGACGGATCTGTCTACGCTGTCCTGTCGGAGTACGGCACGAATCACGCCAGACGAGTTCTGCCGGGAGTTTGGAAATCAACTGATGACGGAAATTATTTCGAGAATATCACTCCGAGTGACTTCCCGTCCAAGCATGAACGCAGTGTGATCGCAGTAGCTCCTTCCAATTCAGAAGTTCTTTATGTTCTGACTTATACCGGGCTTGTCAATGATTATAACACAAATGATATTCGACTTTTTTATATAAACACAGGCACCGGAGTCTCTGAAGATCGAACAGAGAATTTGCCGTTAGCAGGAAGTTATACTAGTATCCTCAATGCTCAGGGCGGATATAATCTGCTTATAAGCGTGAAACCGGATGACGAGAATTATGTCCTTGTCGGCGGAACGAATTTATACAGATCATTCGACGGTTTTCAAACAAAGCCGACTGACATGATGGAATCTTGGATAGGAGGTTATCACCCAAAATCTTATAAATATCCGGGGCAACATCCGGATCAGCATATTTGCGCTTTTGTACCTGACGAGCCAAATAAAATGTGGAGCGGTCACGACGGCGGATTGAGTTATTGCGATGATATAACAGCCCTGACCAATGACTCAACAGATTTGGAGTGGACGAATATGAATAACGGCTACAATGTGACTCAATTCTACAATGTGGCAATAGCAGATAAACCTCGTGATTTCAGATTAATTTGCGGTTCGCAGGACAACGGTTCGCCATATTTTATTTCTAATGGAAAAGACATAGGAGAATCGCAGGATATTTCCGGAGGAGACGGTGCATTTTGTCACTTAGGAGAAAACTATGCTTTTTCGTCCGTATATTTTGGCAGAGTGTTGAGGCATGCTTATGACGACGACGGCAATCCTCTTAACGGACGTTCTGTTTCTCCTCCGGATGCTGAAGGAGAATTGTTTTTTAATGCTTATGTAGTTGATCCGCTCGACGATGAAATTATGTATTTTCCTTCCGGCAGACAACTGTGGCGCAACATCGAAATGCACGCTCCGAATAATGAAGTTCGTGATAAATGGGAGCAGATGTCCGGATTTGAAATTCCTCCGGGATATTCAATTACTGCGATAAATGTGTCGAAAAATAATCCTCATAATCTCTTGTATTTCGCGGCGAGCAGTCGTTGGGATAACCCGATGAAACCTATTATATTCAGGATGGAAAACGCTAATAACGAACTCGCTGATGTAATTGAAGTTTCGATTCCTGACGCTCCGCGCGGAGCGCATGTCAGCTCAATTGCGATCAGTCCGCACAACGGCGATGAAATTCTTGTTACGATGTCGAATTACAATGTCACAAGCGTTTATCTCTCCACAGACGGAGGATTTACTTATGAATCGGTTGAGGGCAATCTTGCTAATATGGGAGATATACCGGGGCCGGCTATAACATCATCTTCTATCCTTCCGTTAGGATTAGTAACGACACAAGATCAAGGCGTTGACGGAGTAACAAGCCCGACAATTCCCGCGGGATTAACAGTTTATCTTGTAGGAACCACAACCGGGTTATATTCAACCTTGTTGATGCAGGGCAGTCATACTATTTGGAAACGCGAATCTGCAAGGTTGATGGGCAATGTACTTGTCTTCGATATTAAAACAAGATATTCAGATAACTATGCTGCCGCCGCGACTTTCGGCAGAGGTGTATTTATAACAAAGGGAGAGGTTGATCTGAGCAGTGTAGATGAGAATATCATGCAGAATCAATTAACTTTATCCTCGATATACCCTAATCCTGCTAAAAATTATGTTAATATTGAATTTAATAATCCGTTCGTGAGAAATCTGACTTACGCATTGTATGATCTTAAAGGCAGAATTGTGCAGAATATCAAGCAAATAAGAGGTTTACCCGGCAATCAATCATTGCGAATTGAGACAGGAAATTTGAAGACCGGTGTTTATCTTATTGAGTAATCGGACGGATCACATAAAACTACGGCTAAGATAGTAGTATCTAACTAATTACAATGTCAATCATATAACAGATGATGCTTAACAATGGAATGTATATATTATCAAGATCTAAACGAACAAACAAAGTTTGCCAAAATTATCGGAGCAGAAGCTAAGCATTTAAAAGCTTTGCGACTTCGAGATAATGATAAAATAATGATAACAAACGGTACAGGGCTATGTGCTGTGTCGACTGTTCATAGGATTTCTAAAGAGGAGTATAGGCTAAGCGTTAAGGAGTATCTGCCGAACCATGGAGAAATGTCCCGCACAGTAGGTCTTGCAATCGGTCTGCTAGACAATCGGGATCGTTTCGAGACAGCTTTGGAAAAAGCGGTAGAACTCGGAGTCAGTCATTTTCATCCTGTTATAAGTGATTATGTTCAGGGAAAGAAATACAATAAGTCCAGAACTGAGCTAAAGGTTATAGCAGCTACGAAGCAATGTAAAAGAGCGAGGCTTATGAGCGTTTATGATCTTGTTTCAATCATTGATTTTTCCGAAATGACGAAAGATTATGATCAAATTATTCTCGCTGATGAAAACGGACAAGAACCGAATAAAACTGTTTTGAAGAAATCAGTTCTTCTGCTGATCGGTCCTGAAGGAGGTTTTTCGGAGGAGGAAATCAAAACATTCAAAGAGGACTCGAGGACTGAATTGTGGAATCTGGGTAATCGTAGACTGAGAGCTGAAACAGCCGCTGTGATTTGTGCGGGAATTGTATCTGCATCAATGTAATTTACTAAAATCAGGAGTTGCTGTTCTGACGAATCTCTCTGATTTTCTTTCGTGCTTTTTGGATATACATTGAGCCGGGATATTTCAAAATAATCTCTGTATAAAATTTCACGGCTTCAGTGTAATTTTTCGAAAGAACATATGAATCCGCAATCAGGATTAACGCTTGATCGGCGTAGATGCTTTCGGGATATTCTTCCAAATAATTGACAAGCATAGAATCTGTTTCATGCTTTTTATTCAGCTTATATCCAAGTTCAGCGGCGCGAATAATGCTTCTGTCGCAGAGATCATCGCCAGCGCTAATTTTTGCAGTCTCTTTAAAAAGATCATAAGCAGCGTTGAGTTTGTTTTGATATTCTCTTAATTCAGCTTTGGCATATTTTGATAATGCCATAACTAATTCAGTATTCTGCTCTATCATTATAACTTTTTCAAGAGCATCATTGGCTGCGTCTGAAGTCGACTGTACACTTATCTTTCCGAGTAACACTTTAGCAGAATCGATATCGCCTTGAAAATATACAATTTCGGCAATTTTGTAATCAGCGAGAATTACTTCTTCCGGAGCTATGCGAGTAAACTTTTTTCTCATACCGGCGAAAAGTTCAGAGGCTTTATCCAAATCATCTGACATAACATAGATTGATCCGAGCAATATTGAAGCCTTAGCGGCAAGTTTGACATTAGAATGATTGTTGATCAATATTCGAAGTTCTTCTGCTGCAGATTCAGGCTCGTTTTGTTTGTTAAGCAATATCATCGCGATTCTGTATCGAGCCTCAATAGAAGTGTTTCGTTTGGGATAGTCGTCAATCATCTTTCTGTATCGATCAATAATTTTTTCAATACGTTCAGTAGATATATCTTTTTCTTCTTGCAACTGCTCCTCAAGCGTTCTGGCGTATCCGTATAGGGCAGATGCATAATATTTATTTTTGTCCTTACCGAAATCAATGACCTTACCGTATGCTTTGACAGCGATATAAAAATTACCGTCCTTACGCGCGTTGTTTGCGAATGAGTAAACTTCTCGCATTTGAGCTTTTAGTATTTGATCAACTTTGACGATTATTTCTAAGGCTTCATCATATTTATTTATTGTGTGAAGAAACCAAGAGTATAATTTTAAAAACAGCACATTATTCCGATTGTCTTTTGCTTTATCACGAATAATTTCTCCGACTATATTGACAGCTTGTTTGCTTGTCAGCAGTGCGGATAAGCGACCTTGCGCCAATGATATATTCTTTGACTGAACAAACATATTAAGCACTTCTTTTGTGCCTTCTGAGTAATTGCCGACAGCAGCGTATAACTGACTGAGTTCATCTGCGAACAATTTTCTTCCAAGTTCAGAACGCCCTTGCTTATATGTGCTAATTGCTTTCTCGAATTGTAAAACGCTGATCTGAGAGGCAGCGACGACAGAGTATGTTGATTTCGATTGTCTGTCTGAGTCCAATGCTTCATCCCAAGCGATGTTTGCCTCTGCGCTGTTTCCGGCCTTCCAGTTTAACTCGCCGAGAAGAGCGATCATCTGAATTGATTTATCTGTTTCTAATCGTTTTTGAACGAGAGGAAGAAGCTCTGAAAATTTATTCTGAGATTTCATTGTTCTGACCATGCCGTCAAAGTATTTTGCATTGCGTGGAGAGGTTCTAACTAATTCTTCGTATAATTGAAGAGCTGAGTCGAAACTGCCGTTGGCTTCATAAGATTCCGCTAAGTTGAATTTGCGTTCGTCAATGGATTGTGCAGGCAGGGAAGAGGCTGCAATCAACGAGACTGCCATTATCATCATTATATAGCGTAAATATATCATTTATATCCTCGAATTCTTATGTTTAAAATATATCGATTCAATTATCGACCAAAATAATTAACAAGTAATTACTCCTCTGATCGTTGTCAGACGTAAAAAAGGCTTATGTGTTTTACCGTAAGACTCCATTAAAATATGTCACTGACTAATAGATCAATCAAATTAAAAGATATAGAGTTTCAAAGAAGAAAAGTGTCTGTGTTGGCATTTTCTCATTTTACCCATGATCTTTATACTGCATTTTTTGCCGTACTTCTCCCGATAATAAAAGAACGTTTTGCCCTCAATTATTTCATGTCCGGCTTTCTTGTCTTTTTGATGCGAAGCCCTTCAGTTATCGCTCCGTTTGCGGGAGCTTTAGCAGATCGGGTAAGTCTTAGAATATTCATTGCTGTTACTCCTGCAGTAACAGCAATAACTATGAGTTTGCTGCCGATTTCCGATTCCTTCGTTTTTGTTTGTATTTTGTTGTTTGCCGCAGGGGCAAGCTCTGCGATCTATCACATACCTACACCGGTTATAATTAAACAACTTTCCGGCAATCGAATCGGCAAAGGTATGAGCTATTTCATGGTTGGCGGCGAAACGGCGCGGTTTATGGGACCGCTCCTTGTGATACAAGCACTTGCTTTGCTCGGAACAGCAAATTTCCATTATGTTATGATATTTGGTTTGATTGTGTCTTTTATACTATTCTATGTTCTTAAGGATTATCCGACAGGCGTTGTATCAAGAAAAAATAATAATAACAAAATTACTGCAAGTCTTAAGGCAACTTTAAATAAGCATCGGAAGATGTATCTTCTGATATTGCTGATAGTGATTTGCAAAGTATTTGTCTCTATCGGCTTCACGGCGTTTTTACCTACTTATCTACAATCAACCGGATTGAGCCTCGAAAATGCAGGATTGGGTCTTATCCTTCTTGAAGTTGCAGCTGCCGCCGGTGTTTTTTTTACCGGCAGGATGTCTGATCATACAGGCAGAAGAAGAATATTAGCACTGTTGAGTCTTATTTCAACTGTAATGATTATCGTTTTCGTTTATACTAACTCATTTTTTATGTATCCTGTTTTAATGTTAATCGGAATTTTAGCTTTTACTTCAGGACCAATTTTAATGGCTGTGTTATTTGATAATGAAAAAAAATATCCGTCTTCGGCAAACAGTCTGATTATGGCTTTCAATTTTGTGTCTGCAGCCATAGTGTCTTTGGTATTCGGTCAGCTCGGCGATGTGCTTGGGATGAAGACAACTTATCTTATTTCTGCAGGGTTTTCATTGCTGTCAGTTCTATTTATTATGATGCTGCCGAAAAAAAATGCAGGTGAATAGACTTGTTTGTATGAAATAAATAATATATTTGAATAATTAAGAAACTCTAACGCTAAAACAAAGGGACAGAATAAATGAGTATGGCCAAGAAAAGTACTGATAAGAAAAGAATAAATGAGAATAAACCCGCATGGCAAATAATTCTTGATTTGATGGTTGCTCAAGACACAATCTTGTTATACAGAATTTGTCGAAAGATGATTATTCATCTTAACAGAACAGAAGTTCCGGAAATAAATGAGATTATTGAAAATCTGAATCCCGGTAAACCAGGACGCGAAAATTCTCAAAGAATTGGTGAGAACTGGCCTAAACCTAAAGGAACACCGTTTATTGCTCGCGACTTGTACAAGCGTATTTTGAATGTCGCCGATGAGTATCTTGACGATGAAGAAATTACTGCGTTGATCAGTCGATGGATTCAACAGGAAAATTTGAACTTTTTATCATTTCTTTTAGAGCAAGGCGAAGCCTCTTTAGTCAAAGTGGCCGAAGGTGTAAATCGCTATATCAAACTCTTTAATCCTGATTTGATTCAATCTTTTGATGAAATTATCGGACTCAGGGTGTCATTGATTAACAGATTTTTATCCGACAATCTTGACTATGTAAGAATTGCTAAAAAACATATAACAATCAAGGAAATTGCCAACATAATTGACCGTATGATCGGTCCTGCAGGCGGATACGGAAAGCTTGGCGGGAAAAGCGCAGGCTTGAGTCTCGCAAAAAAAATATTAACACAAAAAAGAAAAGACAATCCGATTCTTGAAAATGTATCAACTCCAAAAACTCGTTTTCTGTCTTCAGATTCTTTGTTGCAATTTCTGAATTATAATGCCTTGGAA
>JAQIDA010000105.1 GCA_027858275.1 Candidatus Kapaibacterium sp.
GCCGATAAAAGAGTAAGTACCGTTCAGCACTCTCCAAACTTTATTGATGGAAGTCTTGAGATCTGATTTCAAGAGCAGGAGAAACGGGAGGCCTACAGTGAGGAGAATAACAGACAGCGCAATATCGACGCTTCGTTTCAGTAACTTATATCTCGGCAATGAGATATTATATTTTGGAACAGTTGATTCTACGCCTGTAATATCATAGATAATCCCTGCCGCAAGGACTTCGTCAAAATTGCCGGCTGCATGAAAGCGAACAGATGAACCTCCCGACTCTGAGACAATTCTCATTAAATCGTTATTACTGACTGAGGGGTCTGTAATAATAACTTCTCTGATTCCCTTGTTTTTAATTATTTTATGCAACTCACCTATATCTCCGAGCAAGGGATAATTCCCGTTATTATTATAGTCGGACTGCCCGTTACTGATAATTCCGACAAGTTCCGACCCGGCAGATTCCAATGATTTTGCGATTTTTAATGTATTTTCGTTTATCCCCACTATAGCGGTCAGTTTTCGATTGGCGTGTTCGCTGATTGATTCGCTAATATTTAGAATGATTCTGTATGCGCCGGTTAATATGGAAGAAAATCCGATTGTCATCAATATAATAACACGACTTGAAGCGAATTCCTTGAAGAAATATGTCAACGAAGACAGAACGAAAAAGCTGATCATCAAAGCGAAAATGGATTTTGTAACTGTAGGCTTGGATTCAAAATATTCGCCGACGGAAATCATCGACATAAAAACAATTGAGCTAAGCACAATAAATAAAGTCGGATAAGCGTAATCCGGGAATCCGAAAAACAGTCCGGACTTAATTTTTGTCGCAATAATCATTGAAGCGTTCACCGCAAGCAAATCGAACAGGATTGTGAATATTTCCCGTCTATGATTGCCCGCATACGCTATAAACGCTCTTAGCATTATCCCGACTCTGAGTAACAACAAAAATAATTTTGATCCCGAAAAGTGCTTCCCGGCAAATATCTCCATCGCTTCGTAAAAACGTTTGACTTCGTTCATGGAGCTTCGCTTGGTGCTTTCACCTTTGTAATGGATTATCGAAGTTGTATGCACATAAGCGATTTTCTGATCCTCTTTGTTGATCCTGTAGCAGAGATCAAGATCCTCGCCGTACATGAAGAAATCCGGATCGAAGCCGCCTACCTTGTCCAAGGTTTCTTTTCGAGCGAACATGAACGCGCCTATGAGTGCATCTATATAGTATGTCTCGTCTTCACTTCGGAAAGTTTGATTATACCCGGCGAATATTTTTGATTTGGGAAACAGTTTTTGGAGTCCGAACAATTTCGAAAATGCAGACCGGGGAGACGGGAAACCTCGACGACATGCTAACTGAAAAGATCCGTCGGGATTGAGCACTTTGCAGCCTGCTACACCGACTTCGGAATTAGATTCCATGTAGTCGAACATCACTTTTAAAGTGTTCTCTTCTATAATCGTATCGGGATTCAGTATTAAGACATATCGACCGTTCGAGTGATCGAAGCCGATATTATTGGCTCTGCCGAATCCAATGTTTTCTTTTAGATCAATAAATTTCACTTCCGGGAACAGCGGACGAAGATATTCTACGGATGAGTCGTTTGAATCGTTGTCAACAACTATTGTTTCGACTGATAAATCAGCGCAGAACGCAGAACTGAGAGACTTTTCAACAGAACGAAGACATTGCAAAAGAAAATCTTTCACATTGTAGTTCACTATGACTATTGAAATATCTGTTTTGCGCATCAGTTCCGATGGTATACTTAATATATCGACTATCGCCGTTTATCTGAAAATAAGAAAAAAGAGTGAATTTCCGATCACAATACAACTGTTTCTCTGATATATCAACGATTCGAGGAAACAAGTATTTTTTTGGATTACAGCTCCGAATCGGGGATTACTCCCAGCGAATGCCAAATGTTGCCATAATCCCGACTTTAGATTGATAGCCGAGTCCAATTACATATTTTTCGGTTAGCAAATACTGAGCACCGAGTCCGAAAGTCATACCTGTACTCTGCTCAAAGCCTTTGCGAACGTTGACTTCTTCATATTCAGTGAGGACAGAATCTATTTGTGAGTAATATCCTATGGAAGCGAACGCTGTCCATTGACTATATTCTCCGGAGAAATCATAATAATAGACAAAATCACCAGTTACGGCAACAGCAGGATAAGATTTATCCCCGAGCTTTGCTCCTGTTTGAATTCCCGTAGAACTAAAAGCATACTTAGGCATTTCTGAGGCAAATCCGGTAAAGCCCATATTGAATCCAAAATTCCAAAAACGAAAACCTACTCCGAGGCTTAGCCCTTGGTCCGAAAAAGTATGGCCAAGACCGACAAACACATTTTTTTCGTAAATCATTTCATAATCATCTTCATCATCATATTCGTAATTATCATCCTGTGCTTTCAAATCAAGGGAAGTAAGCACGAATGCGATTATAAGAAAAGCGATTCCGAATAGTTGTCTAAAAAACTTGATGTTCGTCATTTTTTGCTCCTTGAAGAATTATTATGAAATTAAATGTGCTCAAGAAGATAAACCTTACCGAAAGTTAAGAAACCTTCGGAAGGTAGGGCTCTTCTCTTAAACTCCCCTTCCTTTCCAAGGAGGGGTGCCCGAATGGCGGGGTGGTTCTTATCTTCTCGTACATTTTATTTATGTTTTATTCTCGTTATTTCCAAGACGCCCAAATTGGGCGTCTCTACGCATTTTGGTTATTTTTATGTTTTTTATGATCCTTGTGTTTCGCCGGGCGACCACACAGGGATAGCCCCTACAGGACGTTATATGCTTTTATTGGATTTAAAATAGTATCTTAAAACAACTCGTTTTCATTGAAGAAATAATTGATTTCTTTGATGCCGTTTTCAGTAGAATCTGAACCGTGAACTCCGTTGTCAGTCATGCTGACAGCAAATATTTTTCTAACAGTGCCTTCAGCGGCTTCTGCGGGATTTGTAGCAC
>JAQIDA010000112.1 GCA_027858275.1 Candidatus Kapaibacterium sp.
TGTCAATATACGCCGTTTGCTGAAACGTTTGATTAACTCTTGGATCAATACCGAAAACAGGAGAACCGACACTGTGAATTGGAACAAAACAGCCAATTGAACATTCGATCCGTTCAAGCTTTTGATAAACACAAATTCGTTCAGCACAAAAATTCCAAACAGCATTCCTTCTATTATTGAATAGCTGAAATGTAATCCGAAAACTTTTTTCTCTCTGTGATTTAAGTCTAAGTTCTTCATTTATTGCTGTTTATAGTCCTATGGCCTATTCCTGTTTCCTTGTCGAGATATGACAACGGCTGAAACCGGGTTTTGTTGGATTCTCCCCATCCTGTGCTGACGGAAATCAGCAGTTTCTTGAGTGGGTTCCGTCTTTATTGTTACAAGAAATTCTTTAAGCCTTAAAAACCTTGCCCGGATACTTATCAAAATCTTTAATCAGATTTCTTGTGTCTACCACGAGGCCTGCGTTTTCAGCGATAAATGTCGGGTCGTAAGCACTGTGATCCGTTGCGATTAACACGCAATCGTATGAAGCGATATTTTTGGCAGTCAGTTCTACGGATTCTTTTTTGAAGTCGTATTTTCTCAGCTTCTTTGTTTTGGGAATCCAGGGATCGTTATAATCCACTTTGCAGCCTTTGTCTATCAGTAATTCCATAAGGCGAAGCGAGGGAGACTCACGCAAATCGTCGATGTCTTTTTTGTATGCCAAACCGAGCATCAAAACTTTTGCGTTTTTGATACTTTTACCCTGCTCGTTGAGAGCTTCCATAGTTTTTGTAACCACGTAGTAGGGCATGTTTGTATTGATTTCGCCGGCTAATTCAATGAATTTTGTAGATATATCGAATTCACGTGCTTTCCATGTCAAGTAGAATGGGTCAATCGGGATGCAGTGCCCGCCTAGACCGGGACCGGGATAGAATGCCTGAAAACCAAAGGGTTTGGTTTTCGCCGCGTCGATTACTTCCCAAATATTAATATCCATGCGATCGAACAATACTTTTAGCTCATTGACCAAAGCAATGTTAACAGATCTGTAAATGTTTTCAAGAAGCTTCGCCGATTCGGCTACTTTTGTTGATGATACCGGTACCGTTTGCTCAATCACAAAATCATATAGCGCGATTGCTGCTTCCAAACATTTGGGAGTATATCCGCCGACAACTTTGGGTATCGTTCCGGTGCTGTAGTCCGGATTGTTCGGATCTTCGCGTTCGGGAGAAAAGGCGAGATAAAAATCTTTGCCGGCTTTCAGACCGGATTGTTCAAGAATGGCACGCATATCGACATCAGTTGTGCCGGGGTATGTTGTTGATTCTAACACAATCAACTGCTCTTTGCGGAGATGCTTTGCGATTACTTCGCAGGATTTGAAAACATAACTCAAATCCGGCTCACGGTATTTATTCAAGGGCGTCGGCAGACAGATCAATATACAATCCGCTTCGGGCAAACGAGAGAAATCGGCAGTCGGCTCGAAATAGGGGAGCGAGGCAGCTATTTTTCTGCTGTCAATATGCTTAATATAGCTTTCGCCTTGCTTCAGAGCGTCAATTTTACTCGAGTCAACATCGAAGCCGAGCACTTCGAATTCTGCTTTGCAAAATTCGATAACGAGCGGCAGCCCGACATATCCCAAACCAATTACGGCGACTTTTGCTTTTTTCGAGTGAATCTTTTCAATCAGAGTCATGATTCATTTCCCTTGGATATATATTCTTTATAATGTTTCAACGTTCTGCGCATACAAATCTATCTTATTTATTACATTAAAACAACACGCTTTCTTGTTAATTATGTTGTAGAAGTGATTTTATTGAGCGGGATAAAATAATGGAGATGTTAATTTCAAAGAAACAACATAGATTCATCATCATTTACAGTGGTTATTATCAGAACCAATATCATCTAAATTGCGACACATAATTTATCGGCAGAATCTTCCGCACTGAAAGGGCAGCTTAAACCGGATTTATAGATAACCGGAGATTAATCTGCCCTTTCAGGGCGCAGGGCATGTGTTGTTTCGTCCCTGGGGCGATGCCCCGGGCTATATTAAATTAGGCTTTCAGCCTGTAAGATTCTGCGAACAAGCTGTCTTTTATAATTTCGGGTATTTAGGTTTCAGTCAACAGTTGCTATGTTTGATGAAACAATATATTTTTTATTATATTTACAACAAACACAAATAACAAT
>JAQIDA010000120.1 GCA_027858275.1 Candidatus Kapaibacterium sp.
GGCGCGCCGGTTCAGGTCGAGGGATTGTATGCCGCCGCCGGTGAAATGCGCGCCGAAAATGTACTGACCAAATGCCCTTCGAAGTACGAGGGCTCAGATCCGACAGAACATAACAACAAATAATTTAAAAACCAATTCAAAAACATATAATGATTGAAAAAGTAATAATTTTCATATTGATGATTAGCGCGTTTACATCTGCGGCAGCATCTTTTCTCGCCTTTTTCAAGGACAATGACAGAGCCATGGGTCTGGGACGAGCAACATTTTACTTAGTGTTTATCGGGCTGATTTTTGTTTCGGGAATGTTTATGGCTGATATTCTCAATCATAACTATTCTGTTACCTACATCTGGAAATACAGTTCGAACGAATTGTCCTTATGGTACTTGATCGCATCGTTCTTTGCAGGACAGGAAGGCTCTTTCCTCCTATGGGCATTGTTGCTTGCGATGATGGGTATATTCGTAATGCCTTATGCTCGCAAGCACAAATTGGAAGCGCCTGTTATAGCGATCAATGCTTTGATACTTGCGATACTGTTGTTGCTTCTAGTGGTTCAAAGTCCATTCGACTTTCTATGGGAATCATTTGAAAATGTTAAGGAAGGATTTTTGCCTGAAAACGGTAAGGGATTAAATCCGATATTAGAAAACTTCTGGGTGGCGATTCATCCTCCGGTATTATTTATCGGATATGCAGCCATGTCTATTCCTTATGCTTTCGCTCTTGCGGGATTTATGAAAAAAGATTATACGGGTTGGGTCAAACCAGCTTTACCTCCGACTCTTTTCGCGTCCGGAATTCTCGGACTCGGTATAGCTATGGGAGCTTACTGGGCTTATGAGACACTCGGTTGGGGCGGTTTTTGGGGTTGGGATCCGGTCGAAAACGCGTCTCTTGTTCCCTGGATTTTGTCAGCCGTGCTGATCCATACGATGATTATACAAAAACGAACCAAGAAATTGATTGTTACGAATTATTTCCTCGCTGTTCTGTCTTTTACCGCTGTTCTCTACGGAACTTTTCTAACTCGCAGCGGAGTTCTCGGAGATTTCTCCGTTCACTCATTTGTCGATCCCGGCAGAATTGTTTATACGCTTCTACTAATATTCATTATAGTATTTTTAGTGCTTGGTCTTGTAATTTATTTTATGAACAAAAAACATATAATCAAAGATGAGAAACAAACGAAAATTTCTTCGCATGATTACACTTTGATTCTTGGCTCCATATTGATGTTTATGTCGGCAGCAGTTGTCTTCATTGGCATGAGCTTCCCTATAGTATCATCAATATTCTCAGACAACGCGTCTGCTGTTGACATCGAAGTTTATAACAAATTTAATCTGCCTTTAGTCATTTTTATGCTGATTCTTAACGGATTAACACTGAAGATGTCTAAGAACTTGAATAAAGATTTAAAGCTTTTCAGAAAAATATTCCGTGCTTTATTAATTGCAATTATAGGAATGGTGTTTCTCAACTACGGAGAAATCAGCAACATTCTTCATCTCCTGTTGATATTCTCAGCATTCTTCGCTGTTGCGGTCAATCTTGAGAAAATGATCTCGATTATTAGAAGCAATCCTTTGGGAATCGGCGGAGTCTTGTCTCATATCGGCGTTGCATTGCTAATGCTTGGAGCGTTGGCTTCAGGCGGTTATGCTCTGACAAGCAGTATTGCTTTGAACGAGAACGAAAGCAAAAAACTTTTTGATATGGATCTCACTTATACGGGTAAAACAAGAATTGAAGAGGATCTGAAAGATCGCGAGAAATTCATCTGTGAATTAGAAATCAATCTTGACGGAACTAAATATCTTGCCGATCCTATCTTTTATTGGAGTGATTTCAATGAGAGACAATCCCCCTATATGGAACCAGGGATCATCAGCGGTTGGACGGAAGACATTTATATATCTCCTCGTTCAGTTGAAGTTGATCTCGACGCTCCGAGTATCGTTTTGAAAAAAACGGAAAAACTGCCTGTCAGCATTGACAGCAACTACACTGTTGAATTAGTCGGCTTCGACATGTCCAGGGCGATGAAATCAGACAGAGATAACGTAATGTTCGGCGCTATGATTGAAATTACGAATACTTCCGACGGCTCTTTAGTTTCAACGGATACAGTGTATTCAAAAATTGATATGTCAAAAGGAATTATTATTCCTATTTGGTATACGCCTGCAGATCAAGACTTTTCAATAGCTTTCACGGAATTTGTAAGAAATTCTGACAAAATGAGTGAATCAGGAGCCCAATTCAGTTTTAATTCCGGAGATGAGACATTAATGAAAAATGTTTTTATCGCTGAAATATCTAAAAAACCCTTTGTTTCTCTGGTCTGGGCAGGCATGCTATTAATAG
>JAQIDA010000149.1 GCA_027858275.1 Candidatus Kapaibacterium sp.
TACCTGCAACAATGCCAAATAAGATTTTCAGAGCCGGGAATTGACTGATGCGAACCATGAATACAATCGTTTGTTAAAAATATCAAATACTAATTGCAATATATAAAACATTTCAACAACTGTGGGGTTAACCCCACAGTTGTAATATATATAATAATAATATCAAATTTTGAACGTTTCATAGAGCGGCGCATTCGTCCAGCGGTTTAAGACGCGGCATTTTTCGATGCCGAAACAGAGGTTCGACTCCTTTATGCGCTACACTTCGTAATGAACAAGGTAGCATGCTCCCTTGCGTATAACATATCTCAATATGCTTTCAATTTTTCAATTCCTTGTAATAAAGTTTCGTCTTTTTTAGCGAAACAAAGCCTCAGCATTGATTTGCCTTCGTCAGATTTCGAATAGAATACTGACGGCGGAATAGTCGCTACACCTAAATCTTTTACAAGACGAGTTGAACAGTCTATATCTTCTTCGCCGGCTGATTCAGGAATATCAACCATCATGAAGTAACTTCCGTCCGGTTTATGCGGTGTGAATGCAGTCTCTTTCAATCTCTCAAAAAGTAAATCTCGTTTGCTTTGATATAAAGCACGGAAATCCGGCAAATAACCGTCCAATTTGCTGAAAGCATAAGCCATTGCGTGTTGTCCCGGGGTATTCACGGCAAAAGTTGTCCATTGATGAACTTTCTGAACGGCTACGGTCAGCTCAGGGCAGGCTATAGCGTATCCAATTTTCCATCCGGTCATACCAAATGTTTTGCCGGTTGACGAAATCGTGATAGTTCGATCTCGCATTCCGGGAAGCGTCGCTATAGGAATATGTTTGATCCCGTCAAAAGTCAGAAATTCATACACTTCATCACTGATTACTAAGAGATTGTGTTTTATCGCAAACGTGGCAATCTGATCAAATTCCGAGCGAGTATAGACTTTCCCGGTCGGGTTGTGCGGATTATTAATTATCAGAATTTTTGTTTTGTTGCTGACTGTTTCTTCAAGATCTTCCGGATCAAAGCTGAAGTCGGGTTTACGGAGAGTGACATAAGTCGGGATACCTCCCGCAAGAATCACATCTGCTTGGTGTGCATCATAATATGGTTCAAACATCATAACTTCATCACCCGGATTAACTAATGCTGTGATTGTTGAATATAATGCTTCGGTAGCTCCGGCTGTAATCGTAATTTCTGTGTCCGGATTCCATTGCATATTATAATTATTCAGAAAAGCATTGCTTATGTTATTGCGCAGTGTAAAAATACCATTCATCGGCGCATATTGATTCAGTCCGGATTTCATTGCTTTGAATGCTTCTTCTTGAATCCACCCGGGACCGTCAAAGTCCGGGAAGCCTTGACCAAGGTTTACGGCTTTATGTTCGAGCGCGAGTTTACCCATAGTTGAAAAAACTGATGTCGGCATAGAGGCTATTCGGTCGGCAAATTTTGGTTTCATTTCGCTAATCTTCCAATATTTTTCATCTATTTTGCGTTTTCTGCATTTATTTTCAATACAAACTTATGAATTTTTCCGTTTTAACGGAATTTTTTATAAATTAAGATCAATTGAAAGTCGTTTTTTTTGATCAGGAGTATCGAAATGAAAATTACAAAAATATATTACTTGTTTTTATCCCTATTTTTGATCGTTGTTTTGCCTTCCTGCAACAACGATGACAGCAATGTACCTAATGCGGAACTACGCATGGTTTATTACTCTGTAGATCAAAATGACGGAGCCGATCCTTCAGAAATAGGTCTGTATCAATATAATTTGGGGAACGATTACAGCGAGAGAGTGTCATTCAATTCAATTGATTATATAAGCGGAATCAGTGAAGACGGCGGTATATATTATCGTTACGCGGATGATATCAGCGCAAAATATTGGAGGAAACTTTCTACAGCTTATATTCCGATACCTTTCCCTGAATCAGATAATGATAATACTGTGTATGAATACATCTTTTCTCCGATTTTAGCGGGTGATTTCAAAGGGAATTATTGCGCGTATTTTGTTAATAAAAAGCAAGCCGGAAACCCTGATCCTTTAAGCGACCGTCCAACATTATTGATATATAACAATGTAACTCTTGCTGTTCAATTGATTGATTTTAAGGAATTTTGCCTTGAAAATATGACTGATTATGATGTCGACATGATAATACCCTACGGTGAGAATATGGTAATCAGTACCGGCGGAGCTGAAATATGGTTTCAAGTTTGTGCTTTTAAAGAAGGGGAGACCTTGCCCGGAGACACTCTTTTCCAATTATATAAATGGTCTCAGGGAGAATTATTGTCTTTCGGTGATCCGATCAAACAGAAGTCTGAATTGTTAGGATACGATCCGATTAACAGAGAACTGATCTTGTCTTTGGAAGACAAATACTATCATCAGGTTTCCACAGGTGAATTTTTGCCGCTGGGTCTTAGTTTTTCGACAAAATCAAATCTCAAGATGTTTGCAGGATCAGTTAATCAATATGTCTTTTGGTCTGATTTCGGTATAGAAAAAGGATATATTCAAGGTGAAACCGAAGAAATTATTTCTTGGGAAGAACTCAAGACTAAGTATTCCGAAATTGAAAATGACAGCGAAAAACTAATTTTCGAGAAAAATGATAAAATCAGTATAGCTGCTGACGGAGAGTATGTAATCTGTGCTTTCCCGACAAAAGCAGATGAAACTTTGTTCGATATAATATTGTTCTCTGCTGACGGAAAAGATTTTAGAAGGATCGCAAAAGATGTTTGTTGCGGAGCTCCTGTTATATCAGGACCAATTCAAAAATAATTTCGATGGTATTTATTGATAAAAAAAATTGATTTAGAAAACGATTATCTGAAATAATTTTTCTGATAATCGCTTCCTGTATAATGATACAGATATTTAACTGCTTCTTTGGGCAACGCTTCTAAATTATTTAATTCATATCCCCAAGTATCATTAGGAATTAAGCCGTTGCCGACCGGTACCTTCCCAAATTTACCACAATAATAGAAGACACCTTTATCTGAGCTTTGTGGATTACCACTCATTGCAAAAACATCGTTGTTTATGACAAGAGTGTAGCGGTCTTTGAACCTATATCCACTGTCAAAAATTCGAATTTCTCGGCCGTTAATTACCATTCTCTAAAGTCTTTCGTAATATTTATAAAAAACAATTACGCAAAAATAGTCGAAAGATGTTAAGGCATTATAT
>JAQIDA010000197.1 GCA_027858275.1 Candidatus Kapaibacterium sp.
TTTCCATGAAATTAATTAAAGTAGTATATATTTAAAAATAATCAACATGAAAATAGAATTTCCAAAGGCGTATGAGCCTAAGAACTCCGAAAACAAATGGTATGGAATTTGGCAGGATAATAATATTTATCACGCTGACGAGACTTCAGAGAAGGAACCCTACAGCGTCCTGATGCCTCCTCCCAATGTTACAGGCATACTACATTTCGGTCACGTTCTGAATATAACTTTGCAAGACATTTATTGCCGCCGCAAACGTATGCAGAATTATGAAGTCTGTTGGTTCCCGGGATATGATCACGCAGGAATCGCGACTCACGCAAAAGTTGAAGCTCAGCTCAAAGAAGAGAATTTGACGAGATATGATCTCGGCAGAGAAAAATTCTTGGATCGAGTTTGGGACTGGAAAGAAAAATACGGCGGTATAATAATGAAACAGCTCCGTTGGCTCGGCGTTTCGTGCGATTGGGACAGAACTCTGTTCACAATGGATGATTCGGCTTCCAACGCGGTTCTGGAAGTCTTTGTGAGATTGTTCGACGACGGTTTGATCTATCGCGGCAAACGTATTATCAATTGGTCGCCGGTCGGTCAAACGGCTTTATCTAATGAGGAAGTTGAATTCCGCGAAGTCAAAGAGCAATTCCATACAATGCGCTACTACTTTGAAGACAGTGATGAATATATACAGATAGGAACTGTTCGCACGGAAACGATTTTTGGTGATGTTGCCGTGGCAGTTAATCCCAAAGATGAAAAACGCATGCATTTGATAGGCAAAACTGTAATCGTTCCTCTGGTCGGCAGAAAAGTTCCGATTATCGGCGATGAACACGCTGATCCGGAATTCGGTTCGGGTTTTGTAAAAATCACTCCCGCTCATGACCCTAACGATTTTTTGGTCGGCAAGCGTCATGATCTTGAGATGCTCAATACAATCAATCCTGACGGAACTATGAACGAACTCACCGGAGATTACGCCGGGATGGATCGTTTCGCGGCTCGCAAAGCGATTTTGAAAAAACTCAATGAGCTTGATCTAATTGAAAAATCTGAAGATTACGCGCATAATGTAGGTTTCTCTCAACGCGGCGGAGAACCGATTGAACCGTATTTATCCGATCAATGGTTTGTGAAAATGAAACCTCTCGCCGAGGAAGCCCTCAAAGTTGTTCAAGACGGAGATGTGAAATTTCATCCGGCTCACTGGACAAAAACTTATGAACATTGGATGAATAATATTCAGGATTGGTGTATCTCTCGTCAATTGTGGTGGGGACAGCGCATTCCGGTTTATTATACTGAAGACGGCAAGCAGACTGCTGCTATAACCGAAGCAGAAGCTCGCACTAAATTGAATGTTGGTTCGGATGTTCCGCTCAGGCAAGATGAAGACGTACTCGACACTTGGTTCTCATCATGGTTATGGCCTTTGACTACTATGCACTGGATGGCTGAGGGGAAAAATGAAACAAGCCCTGATTTGGAAAAATTTCTTTCTACTGATCTGCTCGTAACCGGTCCGGATATTATTTTCTTTTGGGTAGCGAGAATGATTATGGCCACTAAGAGATTTAAAGATGTCGTGCCGTTTAAAGATGTGTATTTCACAAGTACAATTCGAGACGGTTCAGGCAAAAAACTGTCTAAATCTCTAGGGAACTCTCCGGATCCGTTGAATATTATTGAAAAATATGGTACTGACGCTATTCGCTTCACTATTATATATCTGTCGCCGCTCGGTCAGGATGTTCGTATGGATGTTGACGTTGACGATCAGGATATTCCGTCGATGGAACTCGGTCGTAACTTCGCCAATAAAGTATGGAATTCCGGCAGATTCCTGCTGATGAAACGTGACGACGCGGAAAATGATGATCCTGAGAACAATATCTCCGTTAGAGATTTGAAAGACGCTGATCTAACATTCGCGGATCGTTGGATTATTTCTCGATTTAATTCTACTGTTAAGAATATTGATAAAGCACTCGACAATTATAAAGTGAATGATTACTCGAAAATTATCTATGATTTCATCCGCCGAGATTTCTGCAATTGGTATGTTGAGATCGTCAAAGTTCAGTTTGCTGATTCCGATGATGTATCATACAAAAAAGCATTGATGGCCCATGTGATTGGCATATATGATGAAATCTTGATGCTGCTCCACCCTATCATGCCGTTTATTTCAGAAGAGATATGGCATCTCTTGGATGACAACAGAACTGAAGCAGACAGTATCAGTCTTGCGAATATGCCTGAATATGACGAAAAACTTGTTTCCGAGGAAACTGAAAGCAAGTTCGCCTATGTACAATCTCTCGTTGAGGAAATACGAAAACTCCGTTCAAGCATGAAAATTCAACCGCAACAGAAAGTTCCCTTACAAATATCGGCGAAAACCGTTGAAATGGACGAATTTTTAAATTCTCAGTTGAGTATTATCAAATCTCTCGCGAAATGCTCTACTTTGGATATCGGTCTCAACCTTGAGAAACCTGATAATTCAATGGTATCCGTTATTAGGGAAACAAGTATCTATCTCTTGCTCGAGGGCACTATTGATAAGGACAAAGAGCGCGAGCGCATGAATAAGGAAATTCAGCGGCTCGAAAGAAATATATTCGGTTGCGAGAAAAAACTCTCCAACGAAAAATTTGTTTCTAACGCTCCGGAGAAAGTTCTGACTAACGAAAGAGTCAAACTCGCGAGTATGAAAGAGTCGCTCATTAAGGTTCAGGAGAATTTGGCTGAGCTTGGGTAGTCTTACTCTTAAAACTCCCTTCCTCTTCCAAGGAGGGGTGCCCGAAGGGCGGTGTGGTTCTTCTCTTTCTGCCCGGTTCAACATCCCCCGGAAGACAAGAACCACCCCCTAACCCCCTCCTTTGCAGGCGGGGGGACATGAGAAAACTCTTCGATGGGCTCCACTTTCTTCAGTGGAGTCAATCTTCTTAAAACTTGAGGTCTAAAAGACGGAATCCACTGAAGAAAGTGGAATCCGTCTAAGACAAGAACCCATCTGACTCAGACAGAGAAATCCAAAAACATCATTGCTATTTCGCAATAGATAATGATTCCGCTGACATCAATTAATGTTGCTATAAACGGGCTGGAGATTACAGCCGGGTCTAATTTGAATCTGGCTATAACTAAGGGAAGAAGCGCTCCTATTATATTCGCCCATACAACGAGGAAAAGCATGGAAGTGCTGACCACAAAAGCTATGCCTATACCACCGCGTTCGTCGTAAAAACCTCTGATGAATGAAATCGCCCCGAGAGTCAGTCCGAGTAATAAGCCGATTAACATTTCTTTTCGGAAAATCTTGCCCCAATCACTTAACTCCACGTCGCCTGTGGCTAAACTTCTGATAATCAGAGTCGCGGATTGAGTACCTGTATTACCTGCCGTACCGATCAATAAGGGAACAAAAAAAGTCAGAACGACATATTCATTCAGCAGACCGTGATAGTTTGCCATTATGAAAACTGTCACAAAATTAGAAACTAAGAGAATAAAAAGCCAAGGGAAACGCTTGAACAGCAATTTGCCGACGCTCGCGCTCAAATATGATTGGTCAACAGGATTGATACCCGAGATTTTCTGAAAATCCTCCGTAGCCTCTTCTGACGAGACATCCAATATATCATCAAATGTGACAATGCCGAGCAGATGCCCGCTTGAATCCACAACCGGCAGCGCGGAAATATCATATTTCTCCATCAGCCGTAAAGAATCCTCCTGATCGTCAAACGCGCCGGCACTGACAACAGTATAATCCATTAAATCTGATACGATTGTAGTTTCATCGGCAAGAATGATATTTTTAAGCAAAATGTCGTCGATCAACATTTTTTCATTGTTTGTAACATATATCCTGTATATCGTCTCGCTGTCTCGTCCGTACTCTCTGATGTGCGACAAAGCGCGGGCAATAGTCCAATGCGAACGAATCGCCACGAAATCGGGAGTCATCAGACGGCCGGTACTGTCTTCGGGATAACCGAGGAGAACGCGCGCCTCTTTCAAATCTTCCGGGCTTAAGAGATTGAGCAGCCTTCGTGTAACTTTCGCGGGCAGCTCTTCAAGCAATCCGGTTCTGTCATCGGGTGACATATCAGTCAAAATTTCTCGAGTTTCTTGGTCGGTGAGATCGTTTATCAGAGAATCACACTCGTCGCTATCCAAATACGAAAAAACATCTGTTGACAAATCGAGGTCTAAAACACGGAAGATCATGACTCTGTCGGCTTTATCTATATCCAGCACCAAATCAGCGATTTCCGGAGCGGCCCAAGTAGAAAGAACATCTTTCAGGTCGGTCCAACGACGTTTTTCGACTAATTCCTTTATTTCCGGTTTCAGTAATTCTTTTAGCATAGTCTCTCCGGTCACTATAATTCAAAAGCGGATACAATTAAACGCTGAGTAAAACGTGAAAACAGATTCGACGCTTGATTCTACAGCGAATTATTTCGAAGACAAATTAAGCAGATAGTTCCGAACTTCGACGATTTTTTTTTAAATATTTCTAATTGAGATTTATTTTTATTTCAAAACACGAAAAAAGTAGAAGAAATCTCGTTGAAAGCACAAAAAGAGTTTGGATATATAGAAAATAACTCATATTTTTGTGTTCTTGATTGTAAGTCAGGAAAGAAAAAGAATTAATTGATAATAAATTTTTAGAGTGTGATACTAAATGGCACATCATCAGTCAGCGATTAAAAGAATTAGACAGTCAGCCAAGCTGAAAATCTACAACAGACAGAAGAAAACAGTTGTTAAAAACGCAATTAAAGATGTTCAGGCTTGTGAAAAATACGATGAAGCAGTCATCAAATTGAACTTTGCATCCAAAGTTTTGGATAAAGTAACAGCTCGCGGAATTATGCACAAGAACACTGCAGCACGTCGTAAATCAATGCTCGCAAGATTTGTGAATTCACTCAAAGAACAGAACTAATAAATATATAGCTTTTCTCTTTTCAAAAAGATAAGAACTATAGTTGCACCCGTAGCTCAACTGGATAGAGTACCTGACTACGGATCAGGAGGTTAAAGGTTCGAACCCTTTCGGGTGTACTGAAATATTTTGACAGCTAATTTACACTTATTGCTAAAAGCCAGCATATCAATGATTTGCTGGCTTTTATATTACATTACACTTAATGTTTAAACGCTATATTTTGCCACCTTTGGAATAAATAAAGTCATTTACATCCATAACAGACAGATCGAAAACTAAATTCATTCCTATTTCATTATAATAAAATGCTCGCTCTGCATATATGCACCTGTTTTAAATACGATCAAATAGTTTCCTGAACCTAGGGTTTCAATATCCGAACTTATTTTTTCAGTACTTGCCTCAACCACATCCTTAGCATAAAGAATTTTCACTTTTTCACTTAGTACGTTATACATGCAGATGTCTTGAAGTCAAACAGCTTGCTTCTACTATTTTATCAACTGCATCTTCCCGCTCTCCAAATTCTCTCCGGATTTCACAGAATAATAATAAGCCCCTGAAGGAAGATCAGCGGCATTAAACAAAGCGGAATGTTTCCCGGCGATTTTCAATCCTTCTTCAATCGCGGATACTAATTCAGCGTTTGAGTTATAAATATTGATCGTCACATTCGCCGCTTTCTTGAGGGTGTATTCAATTGTGATTGACTCAGAGAATGGGTTCGGATATATCAATGAATTATTTTGTTGAGTATCTTCGGAAATATCATCTGTTTTTGTTATCGACCAGACGGAATCTGATATGTCGTATTGGAAGGCAGAAGGATCTACACTCCAAACTATAACATTACTCATCCAATCTCCGGAGGCAATTCTTGTGCCGTCAGGACTCCATGAAACGCTATAGACAAATTCTGTGAACCCTGAAAGAGTTTTGATTACGGTGCCGCTTACAGCATCCCATATCTTGATTGTATTGTCGGTGCTTCCGGACGCTAGTTTTGTACCATCAGGACTCCATGAGACGCTATAGACAGAGTTTGCATGCCCTATAAGAGTTGTAATTTCCGTGCCGCTTGCTGCGTCCCATATCTTGATTGTTCTGTCGGAGCTTCCGGAGACGATTTTAGAACCGTCAGGACTCCATGAGACGCTTCCAACATGAAGGGTATGCCCTGAAAGGGTTCTGATTTCCGAGCCGCTTCCAGTGTCCCATATCTTGATTGTATAGTCCTCACTACCGGATGAGATTTTTGTACAGTCGGGACTCCACGATACGCTATTGACATTTTTAGTATGCCCTGTAAGAGTTGTAATTTCCGTGCCACTTCCTGCGTTCCATATTTTGATTGTTCCGTCGCCACAGCCCGAGGCAATTTTAGAACCGTCAGAACTCCATGAAACGCTATAGACCTGTTCTTTATGTCCGCTAAGAGTTCTGATTTCCATGCCGTTCACAGCGTCCCAAATTTTGATTGTTCCGTCGTAACTTCCGGAGGCGATTTTAGTGCCGTCAGGACTCCACGATACACTTGATACATGATATATATGCCCTGAGAGAGTTCTGATTTCTTTGCCGCTTGCCGAATCCCAGATTTTGATTGTTCTGTCGGCACTTCCGGAGGCAATTCTTGTACCGTCAGGACTCCATGAGACACTATATACACTGCTTGTATGCCCTGCAAGAGTTCTGATTTCCATGCCGTTTGCGGCATCCCAAATTTTGATTGTTTTGTCACTGCTTCCGGAAGCGAATTTAGTACCGTCAGGACTCCATGAAACGCTATAGACAAATTCTGTGAACCCTGAAAGAGTTTTGAT
>JAQIDA010000348.1 GCA_027858275.1 Candidatus Kapaibacterium sp.
GATATATTCTGCATCATCTATTTTATTTTATTAAACATCATTGTCAATTTGTAAAAATACGAAAAAGAAACTTATTTGCAATTGCATGATAAAAATAATCCAATCTAAAGCAAGACTCAGCCACTGTTTATTAGGGGGTTTTGCTCAAAAAACTGAGGATAGGCAACAAGGCCTTTCCTTTATTAATCAATTTCTCTTCTATCCCTTTGCTGTATATGTCCTCATGCTTAATAGGGCAGAGGAATGTAAATTCTTTGTGTTTAAGATAATCTGCCGCAGGATCATCTTTTGAAAAACCCCGAGGCATACTCTTCAATTTGTCACCCAATAATATCTGAGGGAAATTCTTTGTTAAGTCTTTTGAATTAATCAATTCAAGAAATTCTTCAAATTCCTCAGAAACATGCTCCCGTATATTTTTAAGCATAGCAGGAATGGGACAGTGTATTCCGCCTGCAATAAAACACTCTTTTTCTTCATAATGCAAATACAGTCCTAATGACTCTACAGAGCGACCGACTTGCTGATTTTCCGTGAAAGGGAAAAAGAGCCCAAGATTGTTTTTATAAGGATCTTTGTTTTTGCTGAATCGAATATCTCGATTGATCCTAAATATTGCTTTACGCGTGTCAGCAGCATAAGGCAGATCATTCGCCATAAAGGATTCGCCCATCTTAGCCACAAGCGCTTTCAATGGTTCACGCACATTCTCAGTATATCTTTTTCTGTTAGAGTCAAACCATTCTTTATTATTATTTGCTGCCAATTCATGCATGAACGCAGCCATATCTCGGTTTAAGCCTTTAAATTCTTTTTCTCTTTTCATATAATTATATGTTTCACGTGGAACATTAGTTTTTTAAATAGACTGCAAGAACTGACACATCCGTAACAGATACGCCTGATATTCTTGATGCCTGTCCGAGTGTCATCGGATTTATCTGTTTAAATTTTTCTCTGGCCTCTGTGCTAAGCGATGGAAGCAGGTCGTAGTCAATAGAATCAGGGATTTTCTTCTTGTCATTATCAATAAAATATTGAATCTCTTTCATCTGTCGCTTTATATATCCCTCGTATTTAATCTCTGTTTGCAATGTTTCTAAAAGACCGGCGGAGACTAAATCTTTAATCCCGTTAAGTTCTGAATCAGTGAAGAATTCCAGCAATTTAGCCAATTTTGTTTTACTCCGCTTAGTCAGAGTATATAAATCCGTTTTCTCTCTAAGACTGTTATCGCCTATCTCAACTAAATATCCGTTGATTTTATCAGGTGTTATTTTCGTATTTTTACAAAATTCCATTCCTGATTTCAACAATTTCTGTTTATGCAGGCATTTATCGTAAGCTTCATCAAGGATTAGACCGTATTTGTGACCGTGTTTCATCAATCTGATGTCAGCATTATCCTGACGCAAAAGCAATCTGTATTCCGCAAGGGATGTAAACATACGATAAGGTTCTTCAGTGCTCTTGTTTACAAGATCATCAATCAGCACTCCTATGTATGATTCAGAACGACTCAATGTAAATGGTTTAGAACCTTTAACTCTTAAGGAGGCATTGATTCCGGCTACAACTCCTTGAGCTGCTGCTTCCTCATAGCCGGATGTTCCGTTAATTTGACCGGCAAAATATAGTCCGGATACAAGTTTTGTTTCCATACTATACTTTAACTGATAAGGGAAAAAGAAATCATATTCTATTGCATAACCCGGTCGGAGCATTACTGAATTCTCTAATCCTTTGATTGACCTTAATCCTTTTATCTGAACGTCAACCGGGAGGGAGGTAGAATATCCGTTAACATAGACTGAATCAGTATTAAGACCTTCCGGTTCAAGTACGATCTTATGTGAATCTCGATGTGAAAAGCGATTGATTTTATCTTCAATCGAAGGACAATATCGAGGGCCTTTTCCTTGAATTATTCCTTTGAACAATGCTGATCTGTCAAATCCTGTACGCAATATGTCATGAGTTACTGTGTTGCTCTCTGTCATAAAACAATCAATCTTGTTTTCTATTCCGACAGTCATATGCGAAAAGGGTTGAGCGTCTGTATCACCTGCAGCAACATTCACTTTGGTTTGATCAATTGAACTATAATGAATACGGGGAGGAGTGCCTGTTTTCAGCCTACCGGATTTAAATCCGTAATCCATTAGTCTTTCGGAAATGCCTTTTGAAGGGGGTTCGCCTATACGCCCGCCGGAATAGACTATTTCGCCGATGTATATCAAACCGTTAAGAAATGTTCCCGGACAAAAAATCACGTTAGAGGCATAATATGTTGTGCCGTTCAGTGTTTTAACAGCTTTAGCAACTTTCTCTTCAATTATAATTTCTGTGGCAGTATCTTCAATTAGATGTAGATGTTTAAGTGAACGAAGATATTCTTCGGCATATTTAGGATATAAGTCTTTATCTATCTGAGCCCGCGGGGACCATATAGCCGGTCCTTTAGATTTATTAAGCAGTTTGAAATGCAAACCTGCTTTATCAGCGATATATCCCATAGCTCCGCCCAAAGCATCAATTTCTTTTACTATATGCCCTTTTGCAGATCCTCCTATAGACGGATTGCACGAAGGTCTGCCTGAAGCTGATATGTCAGTACTGACCAGTGCTGTTTTCACTCCCATCTTAGCAGCTGCTGAGGCCGCCTCTATACCTGCGTGCCCTGAACCAATTACCAATACGTCGTATGTTCTCTTCATTGCCTGTTATATATGTTAATACATTTTATGGTAGACGGTGAGATAAGATTGAAATTATATCAATGGTTTAGGATGTGGATAACATGTTCCACGTGAAACATGTGTTGTAAGATTTGTAATTATGGAATGGTTGTTATACATTATTCCACAATGTTAATAACATGTTCCACGTGAAACATGTTATTTCCCTATACAGAAGCGGGAAAAGATATTATTTAATACTTCTTCGCTCCAAGTTTCCCCTGTGATTTCGCCAAGTGTCTTTGCAGCTGTGGCAATTTCCAATGATATTAACTCATTTTCTCGTTCATCCATTACAAGTTGCATTGCATTTTGAAGTTCTGTTGCCGCTCTGTCCAGTAGAGTTGCCTGTCTTTGATTAATCAATACATCTTGACAACGTTCTGTGCTTTCCATTGCGTCTCTTTCAATGAAATCCCTTAGATCATTAATAAACATGTTTTGTTTCGCTGAAATAGACAAAGGGTAATCGATTCTGTCTTCTTTATGTAATTTATCGATTTTATTCTGAACCAAATAACATTTAGCTCCCGGGTATTTTGTTTCAATTGAAAAAAGGAGTGAGTTTGAATAATGAGGGGAGATAGTAACATCATTGAGAACGAGTATCATGTTTGATTGATCCAGTACAGACTCAGCCATTCGCAGACCGTCAATTTCTATAGAATCCTTTGTTTCTCTTATTCCTGCAGTATCTGTAATACGAACGGCTATATCGTTTACATATATAGTTTCGTCGAGATAATCTCTGGTTGTACCCGGCGTTTCGCTTACGATAGCTCTTTCACGTTTTAGCAATGCATTAAATAATGTAGATTTTCCGGCATTCGGATATCCTGCTATACCTACACAATAACCGGAACGTAGTATTTCAGCACTTCGATGTGAACTCGATAATTCAATGCAGAAATCAATTGCAGTTTCTATCTTTTCACCTATTGATTTCCTGTCAATTAATTCTACATCTTCATCTGCAAAATCCAATTCAAGCTCTACAAGGCTGCATATATCCAATAATTGAGCATGAAACTCACTTAATCGGGAAGTAAAATTACCGGATAATTGCCGCGCAGAAGTCTGGCAACCCGGAATTGAAACAGAATGTATCATATCAGCAACAGCTTCAACTTGTGTCAAATCCAATTTGCCGTTCAGGAATGCTCTTTTTGTAAATCCACCTGCATCCGCAAGTCTTGCACCTGATTTTACAAGCAGATTTATTATTTGACTTACAATCAGCGGTCCGCCATGACATGATATCTCAACAACATCTTCACCTGTATATGACTGTGGATTCAAGAATACAGCAGCTGTCACTTGGTCTATTAACAGATCTGCATCAACAATACTTCCATAATGAATAGTATGAGTAGAGACATTCAATAACGATGTATTTCCCTTAAAAACCTTATCAGCTATTTCCGTTGACTCAGGACCGGATAACCTGATAACTGAAATACCGCCGTTACCCGGAGGAGTTGCGAGTGCTGTAATTGTATCTGTCATATTATCACCTTTTTCATGTTTTTATTCTTTTGATAATTTACAAAATAATTACGAATTTCAAAGAAGTACTTTAATTTTTAATTAATATTATATCAGAAAATTATTTAAATTTATTTAGTCTTGCCTAATTATTTGTATAAAAGATCTCGTTATTATGAATATATTTTAATTAAAATAAGGGAAACCGACCCTCATATATCGATTCTAACGAACGATTATATATAAATCCGGTATATTCTATATATATACGGATTAATACTCTTAAAACGCATTATTATGCCAAATAACAGTATCCGTTTTCTTGAATTATATTTTTTTTAATTTTCAAATTATTTATTAGGCCGCTGTTAATTTATTTTTTTAAATTA
>JAQIDA010000310.1 GCA_027858275.1 Candidatus Kapaibacterium sp.
ATATTAGAAATTACGTACACGTGCCCGGATTTCGTTTGTTGAGCCATTGAAAGTGCTCGTTTGTTGCTTTCTTCAGCCACAAGAAGTTTATCCTGAAGTTCTGCAAGCTTAGCCTCAAATTCAGCTTTTTGTTCTTCGGATGCAGACTCCATTTGTTCTTTGGCTGCTTTCAATGCGTCGTTAATTAGTTTCTCTTCTTTTTCAGCGTCTTTTAGTGCTTTTTCAATTTCTTTTTGTGCCTTTGCCTCTTCCCGCATTTGCTCTTTTACTCTTCGTTGTTCTTCCTGCTCATCGTGTTTTTTTGATTTGTATTCATAAGCCAATTCAAGTTCAGTTATTTTAAAGTCTATATAAGTCTTAGCAATCGACAGTTTCTCCAATTCAGCTGTTTTTGTGATAGCTTCTGCAGACTTCAGAATTCGCTCTTTCATCCTTGTAGCATTGTTCCATTGAACATTTGATATAAAACTATCGCACTCTCCGTTAAAAGCCCGTAACATTAATTTTTTTTGTTTGTTTGTCATTGTTCGACCTTTTGCCACGCTGCCATTAAATGTCATTCCTTCTCCACCCAAAACAGCGTTTTTATCTTTGATCATTCTTTTTTGTTCGTCTCTTATGTCCTTAATTTGCTCTTTGTATTTTTCTGAAGTATCAAAATCAAAATGAGGTTCATATATCCCGTAATCAGCTACATCCAAGTTATCCTGCAGCAGATTATTCTTATGTGATAAATCTGTAAATGCATCAGATGCGTGTTGATACTTAGTTTTTAGCTCGCCCATATCTTTTTTAATTGCATCTATCTTCTGTTCGGACTCGGCTTCATCTTTTGCTAAATCAGTTCGCTTCTTATCAACTTCTTTATCAACATCAATTATCACACTATATTTTTGTTCAATTTTTGTCGCTTCAGACTTGACTTTTTTAACTTGTAATAATAGAATGACAATCACAATAAAACTAACTGCTCCAATGATAATATTAACTTCCACGTTGAACTCTCCAATAATTGTTATTTAATCATTTAAAGTTGTAGGGACAACAAGTGCAAAAGATACACAATATTCTGTTTATAATGAAAAGAATTATTTATCACCGTGGATTTTTGCTGAGTCAGAGTAGGGGATTCTTTCTCTATAAAAAATAGACCTCGCCGACAATTGTCTGCGAGGTCTTCATATTTAAGAGAGCAAAATTTTTAATCAACAAACTAAAACTAATCAACAAACTTGAACTTAGCCGTGAAATGTCTCAGGAACGGGGCTTCCCAAGTGATTTCCATCGGGCGAAGTTTTTCGCGATTGTTATATACTTCGATGATCGCTTCGGCTACGTAGTCGATATGACTCTTTGTATAAACTCTTCTCGGAATGGCGAATCTTACGAGTTCCATTGCCGGGCCTATGTGATTGCCGTTTTCGTCTTTTTTGCCAAACATAACAGATCCGATTTCAACACTTCTGATACCGGATATTCTGTAGATTTCACATGAAATCGACTGGCCGGGGAAGTTTTCGGGTTTGATATGGGGAGCAAAGGCTTTAGCGTCGAGATAAATACCGTGACCACCCGTAGGGAGCAACAACGGAACGCCTGCTTCAACAAGTTTATCACCGAGATATTTGACCTGACCGAGTCTGTAAGAAAGATATTCTTCTTTCATAACTTCATCAAAACCGACCGCGAGAGCTTCGAGATCGCGGCGAGCCAAGCCGCCGTAAGTCGGAAAACCTTCGGTAACAATAAGAACTGTCTTGGATTTTTCGGCAAGCATATCATCGTTCATCGCGATAAATCCGCCTGTATTAGCCAAGCCGTCTTTTTTTGCGCTCATTGTGCAACCGTCTGCATAGGAGAACATTTCGTTTGTGATTTCCATCACGCTTTTATCAGCATATCCTTCTTCGCGTTGTTTAATGAAGTATGCGTTTTCGGCAAAACGGCAGCAATCCAAGAAGAAAGGAAGCTTGTTATCGTGAGCGATTTTGGCAGCGCCGCGAATATTTGCCATTGATACGGGTTGTCCGCCGCCGCTGTTGTTAGTGATTGTCATCATTACAACAGGAATATTTTCAGTGCCGACTTCTTTGATGACGTTGCGAAGACTATCAAGGTCCATATTGCCTTTGAAATCTGCAATTATATCCGGGCGAACACCTTCGGGGCATGGTATATCAACAGCATTTGCTTCGTTGAATTCGATGTTGCCTCGAGTAGTATCAAAATGCGTATTATTCGGAACTGTTTTGCCTTTTACATCAAGCACATTGAACAAGATTCGTTCAGCTGCTCTGCCTTGGTGAACAGGAATAATATGTTTGAAGCCGGTAAGTTCTCTTACTTTGTCTTCAAATTTAAAATAACTTCTTGATCCGGCGTATGACTCATCGCCGTCCATCAATGCCGCCCACTGTTTAGCGCTCATAGCGGTTGTGCCGCTGTCGGTAAGCATGTCGATCGTGATCGAGCTTGAACGCAATGTGAAAGGATTCAAATCCGCTTCATTCAACAATTTTGTCCTTTGTTCAACGGTTAAGATTGGAATTTCCTCAATTGATTTAATTTTGAACGGTTCGATTAATGTCTTCATTTAATCACCATATTTATATTTTGTAAAATTTTTGTAAAATTTTTCACTTCTCAGAATGAATTTGTTTTTCACACATTCTGCAACAGCATAAATTAATATAATTTACGGACAAAGAAAAATAGAAATATACGATTTAAGCCACTCAGAACAAAAGAATTGCATAAAACTAAAGAATTTTATAAAAAAAGCATATATTCAGTTGGAATTCATAACAAAATATTCCGTATATTAAAAACTTAGGAGCAGTTAGAGACTTCAACTTTTTAGCGATTTTCAGCTTTTATTATACAAAATCCTTGTCGTCACAGGCAAAGGATTTTTTGCGTTTAGGATTGCCGAATCAAACTTTTTTCACTTCAATTATCATAAATTTACTATATTGATGTCTGAATGTTTCAATATCAGGATGCGATTCATGTCGGCAGTTTATATACATTATCCCTTCTGTACACGCAAATGCTTCTATTGTGATTTTTATTCCGTGAATGCCCCGACGACCCAATCTGATTATATCGATATCCTTTGCCGCGAAATCGAAATGCGCTGTTCGGGTCTTGGCAGGCCCTTACTCAGCTCCTTGTTTGTCGGCGGCGGAACACCTTCTTTGATGTCCGGTAAGGATATGGAAAAGATAATGAATGCCTTACATTCTAATTTCACTTTTGACGAGGAAGCCGAACTTAGTATGGAATCTAACCCGGCGAGCCTTGATTTACAAAATCTGATAGATTATCGATCAGCCGGTATCAACCGACTGAGCATCGGTATTCAATCATTCATCGCTGATGAATTAATATTCCTTCAAAGACTTCACTCCCCGAACGAAGCTGAAGCCGCGTTTGAAGCAGCAAGAAAAGCGGGGTTTGATAATATCAATATTGATTTGATGTTCTCAGTTCCGGGGCAAACAAGAGATACTCTCAAATACAGTTTAGAAAAAGCAATCCGTATCGCTCCCGAGCATATCTCCGCTTACAGTTTGATTTATGAACAAGGGACTCCTTTATATAAAGCCGCGGAAGCCGGAACTATTAGTCGTGTGGACGATGACAATGACGCTGAGAATTACGAACTCGTTATTGATACTTTGACTGACGCGGGCTATAGGCAATACGAAGTTTCGAACTTCGCTCAGCCGGGGAAAGAGTGCCGACATAATCTGAAATATTGGAGCGGGGATGAATATTTTGCTTTTGGGCCGGCAGCTCACGGATATCTAAATAATACTCGATATGCCAATATCAGAAATTTGACAGAATATACGAAAATGATCTCGAACACTAAATTCCCAACGGATTCTTCAGAAATATTAACGACGGAAAACAAACTCGCTGAAGCGATCTTTCTTGGTCTAAGAAGTGGCGGCTTAACGTGGCAAAAATTCAGGGAACAATTCGATATAGATATAAAATCAGTATCGAGTAAAATATTCAACGAATTGATAAAAGGCAATTATGC
>JAQIDA010000353.1 GCA_027858275.1 Candidatus Kapaibacterium sp.
TTCATCTGCGCGTCGCTGATGAGATGCTTTTTATTAACGAAAATTTTCGGCACCTTGAGCTTCGCTAATTTCAATTCGAGCGCCTCACGCATTATTATTTCTTCAGCGATCCGCTCTTCTTCAGCGATTTTTCTGTCTTCTTCAATTCTGAGACGTTCTTCTTCAGCTTCGTTCGCGCGATCTTCCGTAAGTTTTCTCTCTCGATCTACACGACGTTTTTCCGTCTGTTCTCTACGCTTGGCATCGTCCTCAGTTCTTTTTTTGGCATCTTCTTTTGCTTTGATCTTAGCTTCTTCTTTGGCTTTTGCCTGAGCTTTAGCGTCTTCTCTTTTCTGAGTTTCGGCTTTTCTGATTTGCCGTTCATCCTGAATTTCAGTTTCAAACTCATCCTGTTTCGATGTTTCCTCTACAACACTGCCTTTTTTGCTTTCGTAAGATTTTTTGCCTTTAGGCTTTTTCGAGGCAGTTTTCTTAGATGTATCTTTAGTTTCTTTGGCTTTCTCATTTGATGAGTCATAACTACGCGGTTTTGACTTAGTCTTAGGAGTAGGTTTAGTCCCTTTTTTAGAGGATTGTTTGTCTTTTTTATCGTCTTTTTCTTCAGTCTTATTCTCTTTTGCGGAAGTTTTGGAAGAATAAGATTTCACAGCTCTTTTGGGCTTATCTTTTGTCTTTGAGTCCGACTTGTCAGTCTCTTTAGTTTCAATTTTATCATCGATTTCAATATCAGCAGTATCACTTTGTTTGACCGGCGTTTTCGGGGCAACCGGTTCCATTTTAGTTGTTGTGCCTGTGAAAGAAGTATCAAAACTCGGAGTCGATGAGGAAGAGGCACTAAATACTTTTTTCGGAGCCGGGGGAGCACTTCCTGACGGTTCAGATTTGTCTGATTCTGTGGGTTTTGTATCGGCAAATACATCAATCACCTGTATATACTTATTCACTTTAGGAGCAGGCGGGCGAGTATCTTTAGTGGGCGTTTCGACAGGTTTGTTTTCTGTCGGCGCGACAGGCACTTTGTCGATTGGCTTTTTATTGTCTTTATCTGCTGTTTTGTTAACGGATTTATTTTCCGTTTTAACTTTCTCCGAAGGCTTGGACTTCTCAGCGGGAACTGTCTTAGTATTTTTCTTGTTTGCCGGCTTAGTTTGTTTGCCGGATTTGTCCGTGGATTTAGGTCTGTCTGATTCTGCCTGCTTCGTATCGGCAAAGATATCGATCACTTGTATATACTTATTGACTTTAGGAGTAGGCACGCGAGTATCTTTGACGGGCGTTTCTGCCGGTGGCTTTGTAACTGCCTGTTCAGGTGTTTTGGCGATTATTTTTTTATCAACTTTAGGAGTTTGTTTTTTGTTTGCCTGCTTATGTTGGTTTCCCTGCTTGTTTTTATTCTTCTGATTATCAAATTTTCGGTTTTGATTTTTATCAGCAAATGTTTTTTTCTCAACAACTTCCTTTTTCAGAACTGTATCTTTTTTGCCGTGAATTTTCTCAGAAGGTTTATTCTGTCCCGGTCTGCGTCTGTCGAAAGATTCGTTTTTATCCGTATGCGGAACAGATTTATTTTCAACAGGCTTCTTCCCGGCTGCTGTAACAGGAGTTTTGCCGTTTGGTTGAAAACCTGTCTTTTTTGACGTAGGCGGTTTGTCTGTATAAGTTTTCTTCGCCGGCGGGCGATTTGTTTTGCCGGATGTATGCTTCGGTTTTGATCCTGTTGCTAAAGGCTCTTTAGCTTTTCCCTGATTTGTCCTTTGCGACTTATGCTTACCCGGAGCAGATTTTTGCGGATGATTTTGTTTCACCGGAGTTTGCTTGGCAACTGCTTGCTTCTGATGAGTTTTCCCTTTGATTCTTGAATCAGTTGCAGGCTTGGTCGAAGTTCTCACAGTTTTCGAATCGACATAAGTCTTTTTCGAACCTGTTTTTGCTTCAGGGGCCACAGCCGGTTTCGTATCTTTTGCAGTATAAGATCTCTTCGCCGGAGCCTTTTTCACCGGGGTTTTCTCCGTGACCGGCTTCTTAGCTTTTACGATCTCAGATTGAGCATTCTCGTGCTTAGCTGTAAATGTTTTTTTAGCGGCAGTCTTATTGTACGCCGTTTGTTTTGCCTGTGATTTTGCTGCATTAGTTTTCTTCGACGCTGTTTGTTTAGCGGCCGGTTTCTTTGCTGCTGATTTTTTTATCACAGTTTTTTTAGCAGAGGAAGTCGAAGAGTTCTTCGGTTTTCTCTTATTGCTTGTTTTCTTTCCTGACGCGACAGCTTCAGCCGGAGCGTTTGTAGAATTATTTTTTGTCATATTTTTTTTTGTCGGCATATTTTCCGTAAGCCGCCTGAAAGCGACTATAAATTAATTTATACTATATTAATGTATCATCTAACCGTGTAATATACGACTAATCTGTGAAATATGCCCGTTTAGAGCAAAAAAAAAGCGGCAAATCAATAAAGATTTACCACTTTTTTAGAGATAATTGAACTCCGAGAAGTCAATTATTTATTAATCACTACAGGAACAGTCTTAACAGCTCCGTTGAGATTGATTCTGCAGAAGTACAATCCACTCGCAAGATTGGCCAATTCCATATCTATTGAGCGAGTTCCGACAGAAGTGTAATCCTCACTGATTGTATGAATATATCTGCCCATATTGTCATACAATGAAATATCCATATCTCCTGCCGCAGGAACATTCAAAGTTAAAACAGCCTGATCCGCTGTCGGATTTGGCGATACATCAGCTGTCAGCAATGAAAGATTCGCGTCTTTAATCGAACCCGGAGTGTCATCAAGTTTGATGTTGTCAATGAACCAACCGTCTTTGTTTACGATATTATTTGCCGCCAATGTGAATCTGATCATAGCCGTTTCACCAATTTTACATCCGTAATAATCAAGATTGAAATGCTCATCCTGCCAATCGGAAGCATCAAGAGAAGAATTGAAATGCTCATAAGAATCCCAGTTCCATGAGTGAACATATTTCCATGTTTTGCCATAATCATTTGATATTGAGAGTACACAGAAATCATTATCATCCACAACGGCGATATGATCAAAATTCAAAGTCTTGTTTTCATCTGTCACAACGATAGGAGCCAAAATTGTTCTTGAATACATTCTGTTTAAGTATCTGTCGTTGGGCAAATCCGTCAAACATCTGTTACCAGTTTCGCCTGCA
Organism: Candidatus Kapaibacterium sp.; assembly: GCA_027858275.1. Classification (GTDB taxonomy): domain Bacteria; phylum Bacteroidota; class Ignavibacteria; order Kapaibacteriales; family UBA2268; genus JAQIDA01. The sequence continues at coordinate 3,183 of JAQIDA010000353.1, forward strand.
TTCGCTTCGTCAGTTGTAGACCAACCATGTCCGTTGAAAAACGGGACAGTAACAGCGCCTTCAAAGTCTTCATCAATATCAGCCACGGGGCTGCCTGCATAAGCAATGAATTCTAAGGAAGTCATACCCTCAGTCAAAGTTGAGCCGCGAGAAGTTACAGCCCTCAAAGTCAATGCGTAGAACTGTTCTGTGCCGATCGTGATTTCCATACTGCTTTCGCCGCCTGCCTGGATATCAGCTTTTTCAATTGTATGGAAAGGAGTTTCGTCTTTGTCTTTATAAACATAGATTTTGTCAAGATCGTGCAAGGGCGTATTATCCACATGCAAGCTCGGATTAGTCCAATACAAAGTGAAGCCTGTGGCAGTCGGAACAGCATAAACAGCTGTCGGAGCCAAAGCTGTAGGGTTGCCGCCCGCTTGAACCGTAATTGACGATGCCGGGCTTTCCAAGCCGGCAGTAGTGCGAGCTATAAAATTGAAGTTATAAACCTGTCCGTCAATCGCGTTTTCGAAGATATATTCCTGAACTCCGGGATCAACTTCAGCTATTTTGTTATTAGCGTCAGAAATGATAATTTTAAATTCAGCAAGAGGGGCACCCAACAAATTAGTAGTCGGATCTTCCCATGTCAACTTAAGTTTTGTCGGATCTTCGTCAAATCTTACAAACGCCGGATTTGCCGGAGCTTTAGGATTAGAAGAGAGCAATGCAGTGAAAATATCATTCTGCCAGAAATTACCCTTAGCTGTTTTTGGCATCCAGAAGCAAGGATAAATATTTCCGCCGGCTGCCGCGATACTTGAGTAATCGCCCCAATACATACCAAGATTTGCCGAGCCTGCTGATTGCACACTGCCTTCGACGAAAGTCCATGTGTCCGTAACCTGAATATGGTTCCAAGTTTCAGCGTCGTCGAATGAAATTGCAACATAGTAATCACAGCCGGTATTGTCTTCTGAGTTTTGTGAAGAGTAATAACCCACGGCAATCATTCCTGTTTCCTGATCCACGGCTATTGCAGGCATAAATCTGTCATTTCTGCGATCACCGTTATCAATTCTGTATAAATCCTCAAGCTTAACGGATCCTGACCAAGATTCACCGCGATCAGTAGATTTTGTCATATATATTCCATAATCCTGCTCAGCGTTCTTCCCTGACTGTACGATATATATATACCCGTTGTTTCTGTTAACCGCCATAGAAGGATGAGATGATGTTCTCATGTCATATTTATCTTCAAGAGCAAGTCTGTATCCGACAGGAGTTCCGTTAGTATTAACTCTTTGTGTTGCAATCGCTGACATCCAAGATTCACCGCCGTTTGTTGATTTACAGAACATGGCTTTGGTTTTACTGCTTGAGCCGCTTCCTTCTTTTGATTCCCAGGCAACATAAACTTCACCCTCCGGACCGACAACAGGTAAAGGAGATTGCACATTTCCGTGCGCTAAATGTTCCGAGTTAGACCATTCACCTTCCTCAGGGTCGAAATAAGATATATCGACATAGGGATAATCCGTACCGCCTCTGTCAGTATTGAACCAGGTTGCGTACAAACGATCTTTGTAGGGTGATTCAGGATTGTCATCAGCTGCCATAAAGCATTTATCCTGCAATTCGTTTTCATGAAACTTAACTGTGGCTTCGTCGCCGTCATTGTCGTTCCAAAACCTGACCCAAGATTTACCTTTGTTTGTAGATTTAGTTACAAAAATAGCGTTATTACCGGCCCCGTCTTCACCAAACAGCTGAGCCATCAGGTATATATAGTATGGATTACCTTCAGAGTCATAAGCCAAGCCGGGGTCAACCATTGTACAGCTTCCGCCTGAAGGATATTCAATAGGAGATTCATCGTCCAAGCCGGGAGGTGTTGTTGAGTGTCCCCAAGTAGCTCCTCCGTCAGTTGAATAGAAAGCTGCCATTCTGTATTTCGCGACGTAGCTGTTATAACGAAAATCATTCGCGCCTACAACCAGTTCCTTATTGTTTAAAGGATTTACAGAAATCCAAGTCTCGGAGATATGAGAATTAGATCTCGAAATATTAACTAATTCAACGCCTTCCGAAGTCATAATTTTATTAGGGCCGGGTTTCTGCTTCAAATATTCCGGAGGTGTCGGCACCGGAATCAAGTGATGAGGTCTTGCGTACTGTGGTTTTTCATAAGTATAGTTCGCGTCGAGACAATATGGCAATTCCCATTTGTATTCATACGCCGAAGCATTGCTTGACATTCCGAAGAGCGCCAAGATGAAAAGTGTAATTAATTTTTTCATTTCGATTCCTTTATATTATTTATTTTAACTTAATTCTTGTTTGAACTATTATTTGATGCTCTGTTAATACTCAAATAATAGAAATCTTCACAGCTTATGAAATTAATTAATTAATCTCTAACTTCCAAAAAAATATTAGAAGAATACTATCATCGGAACTTAATATATCAATTCTTTGTCATCCCTATTCTTAGGACAGTTTGAATCATCAAAAGATTGTTAATAATTCAGATGTTTCACTTATATAATCAAAATAATATCTGTACTAATCTTGCCCTGTAATTAAGGAGGGATATATGATCAATACAAACAGCGCTATACTAAGCCTTATAAAACAGTGCTCATCTATTTTGTCGTGCGGAAAATTCTCTGATTTAGTCACAATGAAAAACCCGGTCTTGCGTGTCTATTCAAAGCTGAAATTAATTCACTAAATATAACTATAAAATATAAAGCATTATGAATTTGAACACAGATATATTCTCAGAAAAAATCGGGCAAATAGTTGATCCGGATTTAGATACAACTCTGGCCGAATTGAAAGCAATTAAAAACATAAGTATTGACGGAGACAAAGTCAAAGTCGAATTGGAACTGATTCAGCCCTTTCACTTAATAGCTGATTCAATCAAAGAAGCATGCGAAGGCGTTATCGCGGAAGTCGATCCCGCCGCAAAATCGGAAATCGTAATCAGCGATCAAAACAGAGATTATGTTACACGCAAAGTCTTGCCGACAGTTAAAAATATCATTGCCGTTTCATCCGGCAAAGGAGGCGTAGGCAAATCCTCAATAGCTGCAAATCTCGCGGTTTCATTATCAAAAACCGGCGCGAAAGTCGGTATCCTCGACGCAGACGTTTACGGACCCAGCCAACCGACAATGTTCGGCAACGCAGGCGGCAAACTCGAAGCTGAAGACAACGAATCTGGTGATACAAAGGCAATTCCATTGGAAGCTCACGGCATTAAAATCGCCTCAATGGGATATATAATGCAAGACGGACAAGCTGCAATAGTGCGCGGTCCAATGCTCGCACAGTATTTCACAATGCTTGTCGAACAGGTCAAATGGGATGACCTTGATTATCTCGTATTAGACCTGCCTCCCGGCACAGGTGATATTCAATTGACAATGACACAGAAAATACCGCTCACAGGCGCCGTGATTATTACTACGCCTCAGGAAATTGCAGTGGTAGATGTTCGCCGAAGCATAGCCATGTTCCAAAAAGTAAATGTTGATATTCTTGGAATCGTTGAGAATATGAGCTATTTCACACCGCCTGAGTTGCCGGAAAACAAATATTATATCTTTGGTAACGGCGGCGGCAAGAAAGTCGCGGAAAAGAATTCAGTAGCATTCCTCGGCGAAATTCCTATCGATCCGGCTTTGAGAGAAGCCGCTGATTCAGGCACACCGCTGGTTGTGTCGGCTCCGGATTCAAAACAATCTGAAGCACTGAATGCATTGGCACACAATACAATTGTCGGTATCCGCAAGCATCATCACAATAATATCGTTTATCCGGATATGGAAATAACAATGTAGACAGTATGCTGTGGTTCATATTAATGAAAGATATGAACCACACATTTTATCGACAGGCTCGGGGAAAAGCATTATTATATTCACAAAAAAAGACTTAACGCAAAGACATTATTGATTGAAATATGGACACAAATGATATAGAAATCAGAATCAACAAAGTACTAGAAAAAGTACGTCCTCATCTTATGAAAGACGGCGGCAATGTTGAGTTTGTGAGGTTCGAAGAACTAACCGGTGTCTGTGAACTGCGACTATTGGGAGCATGCTCAACTTGTCCGCTGGCAATCATGACACTTCGCGCCGGTATCGAGCGTTTCCTTTTAAAAGCCATAAAAGAAATAAAAAGAGTTGAAAACGTGAAATAATGCTTGGAACTTAAATGAGAAACCATTAAGTTTGTATTCCTCGATTGATTGAGGAACGGGCGAATAGCTCAGCTGGTATAGAGCATCTGCCTTACAAGCAGAGGGTCGGGGGTTCAAATCCCTCTTCGCCCACTCTTTGAAAAAAGAAAACCAATTACCTCGCTATAGCGGGGTAATTTAATTTTGAGCAGAAGTGGCGGAACTGGTAGACGCGCCGGACTCAAAATCCGGTGGGCTTTACGGCTCGTGTGGGTTCGACTCCCACCTTCTGTACAAAAGAAGAGGAAAAGAAATAAACCCTTGCGACTTTCGAGTCGTAAGGGTTTTTTCGATTGTAATATTAACCATCCTTCTGTTCAGCATTAAAATACATGATCGTTGCTATGACTTCGGCGCGAGGATTTTGGATTCGAGCCCGGGAAGATGGTTCTCAAGGGATCCGCTGGCGACTTCTTATCCGAGTATGAGTCCTTACAATACTTTTGCGGATAATCCGATTCTGTTTTATATATTGGACTTGTTTACAGAAAGGAGTATAGTTGAAATTATTTTGCCCGAAATGTCATCAAGAAGTGCCGTCTTCGAACATCAATGTTTCAAGAGATACCGGATTCTGTCCTTATTGTGAAACTGATTTTCCAATTATTGAAAAAAGAGAGACTATTCGTATCAGTATTGGCGATACAAATCCAATTGACATAAAAAGTACGAATTTAATTCCCGATAACATTCATATTACAATTAAAAAGGTAGATTCTTTTTTATTTCCTGTTTATAAC
>JAQIDA010000363.1 GCA_027858275.1 Candidatus Kapaibacterium sp.
GCCATAATAACATCAAGAGGCTTGTCGCCAAGGGCAATATTTCGGATCATTTCATTGTTACAGGATATCTCAACGGGAACATCTGATTTTACGATTTTGTTTTCTTTGCATACTAATATCATTCTTTCAACGATATTTCGGAGTTCCCGAACATTGCCGAACCAATCGTAATTCTTCATACAATCAATTGCTTCGTCGCTGATTGATATATTCTTGCCGGGAGCTATTTTTTTAATAAAATTATTAATAAGCATGGTCAAATCTTCTTTTCGTTCTCTTAAGGGCAAAGTCTGTATTGGGAATATGTTCAGTCTATAGTAAAGATCCTCCCTGAATTTTCCTTCTTTGACCAGCTGTTTCAAATCTACTTTAGTTGATGCAATGAATCTTATGTCTACTTTCATCGGTTTATTGCCGCCGAGTCTTTCGAATTCCTGCTCTTCAATAACTCTTAATAATTTGACTTGAAGGTCAAGCGGGATATCATCAATATCATCGAGGTAGACAGCACCTTTGTCTGCCATTTCAAATCGACCGACCCTGTCTTGCAATGCACCGGTGAAAGCGCCCTTTTCATGACCGAACAGCTCACTCTCAAAAATCTCTCGTGAAAACACGGCACAACTGACTTTGATCAGCGGTTTTGAGCCGCGATCGCTGTTATAATGAATAACATTCGCCAGCAAATCCTTCCCGGTACCGGTCTCGCCGGTTATCAGAACAGTTGTGGGTTCATTAGAAATCGTTTTGGCGAGGCTCAATATTTCTTTGCCTCTGACGCTGTTGCTGATATATGAATCAAAAGTATAATCAGTCTTGAGCTTGCTCTTAAGCATAGTGTTTTCATTTTTAACAGCTTGAAGCTCATTGATTCTGTTGATTATTAAAAGGAGTTCCTCGATTTTAAATGGTTTAGTGATATAATCATAAGCTCCTTTTTTCATAGAATCGACCGCGGAGTCTATCGAACCGAAAGCTGTCATTAATATGACACAAACATCCGGATACAGCTTCTTTATCTTCCCTAAAAGTTCAATGCCGTCAAATTGAGGCATTTTAATATCTGTTATCACAATGTCAAACGAGTTCTTTTTTAATTCAGCCAACGCCGCCAGAGGGGCAGAAAACGACTGAACATTGTAACCGGCTTCTTTCAGGTCATCAGTTAATGTTACTCGAAGAATTTTTTCATCTTCAACGACCATAATTTTAGTGTATTTTTTCATTTATTTTGTTTTCATGAATTAATAAGCGGAAGTGAAATAAAGAACTTAGTCCCGACATCAATTGTACTTTCAAGCCTGATAGTTCCATTATGAGAATTAATAATATTCATACAGACAGAAAGACCCAGTCCGGTTCCCTTCCCGGTTTCCTTTGTAGTGAAGAAAGGTTCGAAAATACTCTTAACATGATTTTTTTCAATTCCTGATCCGCTGTCTTCTATAATAATTATTAAATTATTATTTGAAATCAGAGAATCAATTGTTATCAATTTTCTAAACCCTTCCGACTTTTCACTTTTACTTACTATTGCGTCAATACCGTTCATAAAGATATTTACGAATACTTGCTCCAATTTATTTTTACTCCCGTAAATTGCGGGCAAATCGGATCCAATTCTATTTAGGATATCTATATAATATTTTTCTATTTTGTGTTCTATCAACAGTAAAGACTTTTCAATGACTTCCGAAATTTGAATTTCTTCATTATTTGCATCGGGTTTGCGCGAATAGTGTAAAAGTGCTTGTACTACATTTTCAATTTTATCTGTTGCCTCAGACATCATGTCGATGTAAATTTCGTTTTGCGCATAATTATTCGGATGTTTTTGAATTCGTCGGATACAATTCTGAACTCCGGCTATCGGGTTGTTAATTTCATGAGCTACTCCTGCGGCAAGCATTCCGATTGAGGCGAGTTTTTCTGTTTCAATAAACTTTTCATAAGTTGTCTCAAGTTCCTTATATGCTTTGGTCAAACGAGTGACCATTTCATTGAATCGTTGAGCCAAAAAATAAAGTTCGTCCTCAGTTTGAAAAAATTTCGGGAAAACTCCCCACAATTTTTTCCCGGGCATAACATCCGGCAGAATTTCATGCTTGAGTGCTTCAAAATCCAGTCTTTCAGAAAAATTGCTGATAATTTTTATAGGTTTAGTAATAACCAATGAGAACAAAAAGGCACTTACAATACCAATAATCAGAAAAACAATGACCATAACCAGCAGCAGATTTAATATCCTTTTAGATTCATATTGAATATGCTTTTCGTAGATGCCTACCCGAACGATTCCAACTTCACTGTCAAGAATCGGAACAGCAATATCTCTAATATCGCCTTGGTCAGACTCTGAATCTTTAAGCATTACTACATTTTCAGCTTGGTCTTTGTCCACTGAATTCGATGAAATAAGTTTGGTCGGAATGCCGTTCGGGAAATTATGCAAAACAAGATTCTCCTTGTTTGCGATTATGAACGCATACGCAACTCCAGAGTCATTGAGTGTAACCTCGGATACTAATTCCTGCAAAGTAATATAATCAGCATAAAGCAATGGTACAACCGCATGACTCGCAAGATTCTTAGCAATATAACGGGCTCTTTTGTCAGATTCTACCGTCAACGACTGTATTACATTTCCTCTGATAAAAATCAAATTAATTGCACCGAAAATAGTTACGATAGCAATGATTGAGGAAGTAAATTTCCCAAAAAGTGGTATATAGATTCGTTTCATTTTAATAAGGATTCGTAGCAATTCCTGACGGATGTGTAATCTGTGCTGTCGGAATCAACATATTTGTCGATTAATAAACTCTTTAGTATTCTTCTGCCTCTATTATTCATATTCATCTTTATTAGTATGTTTCTTAATCGTTGCTTTATTTTATCGTTTAAGGCAGTTCGTACTACTATAGGAGGCATTCCATAAGGATCAGAGACTTTGACAATTTTTATATTTTTCACTTTTTCAGGGTTCTTGGTTTTTATGTAGTCAAATATACTGCTGTGTACACAAGCACCGTCGACCATTTTTCTCGCTACAGCTTGAATCGAATTATCGTGGGCATTTGTGAAAATGGTTTTTGAAAAATAATCAGCGAGAGAATATTCGTTTTTCTGAATTAGACAGCGAGCATATACGTAACCTGTGTGGGACAAGGGATCTGTGAAGGCAAATGATTTCCCTTTAAAATCACTAAATGAGTTGATATCGTTGTCAACATGTGTAATAATATACGAATGATAAAAGAAACTGCCGCCTATCATAGGCACAGCTATATTATCAACCGGCAGCCCCCCTTCGGCAGCTATATATGCGCCGGAACAAATAAAAGCAACATCCACATTCCCGTTTTTGAGGAGATTGTTGACTTCAGCATAAGTTTTTTTCTGTGAACGTTCAATATTTATTCCGAGACTGTCTGATATATATCTAATCAATTCATGATAATGATTATATGTTTCCTTGGGCGATGTCATAGCAGCTATAGCAAGTTTTAAAGACGGCTTGGAATCATTATTGAGATCATTTTCCCTTGTTGTTCCGGTGTCACTAAAGTCGATTTCAATTATTTTTTTGCCGGAATCTATATCAGTTTCATAACATCCGGAAAGCGTTAAAACAAAAGCAATCAATATAGTTTTTAGTAAGTCATTCATATATTTATTCTTCATATTTATTCTTCATATTTTTCTTCATATTTTTTATGGGTATCGACTATCTAAACAGCATTTTATTATAATACTACGGAGATTCTCCGAATTAAAACATCTCTTCTCAAACGAAAGTAAGTTGATTTAGATGAGTGCATATAAATATTGATAGAGATTATTTTTATATGATATAATTTTGATGTGCCCCAAATACCGGGAAATAGTTTGTTGAACACTAGCGATATAATCCGGAGGCTATATCAATAATTAATTTGGCCCTTGCTTTTTTGTTTCAGGAGTGAAACATAGTGACAATTTCTTCGTCTCAAAAAACATAAACTAATATGGGAATTTTGTTTAGCAATTTAATAATATTCAAGGCATGAAAAAATGGAAAGAATCGGAAAACCGGTTAAAAACGGCGGTTGCGCAAAGCTGATTGATGTATTGGCGAATTCATGATTTTTTCGTGTTTTAGTAGAAGCACCTTCTAAGTAAGATAATTCTCAGTAGCATAAGATACAGAAAGATAAGATGAAAGCAATTGTTTATGCAAAATACGGCTCTCCTGAAGTTCTGCATATGATAGAAACAGATAAGCCTGTACCAAAGGATAATGAGATTCTGGTCAGAGTATCCGCGACCACAGTCTCATCAGGAACATTGTGGGCACGGAGCGGCAAACACCCTGATTCAAAAATTTTTACTTTTGCGATACGATTGATGTTTGGTCTCAGAAAACCAAGAAAAAAAAATCTTGGGTATGAGTTTTCCGGAGAAGTTGAGGCCGTCGGAAAAGATGTTGCTTTATTCAGAATAAATGACAAGGTTTTTGGAACTACAACCGGGTTGAAGTTTGGTGCCTATGCGGAATACTTATGTTTGCCCGAAGATCGTAAGCAAGGAGTAGTAGCTATAAAACCGGAAAACATTAGTCACGATGAAGCAGCAGCTGTTCCTTGCGGTGCAATGGCCGCATTGTATGTTCTCAGAAAGGCAAATATAAGCAAGGGGCAAAAAGTCCTTATTTACGGTGCTTCAGGAAGTGTCGGTACTTATGCCGTTCAGCTCGCAAGCTGTTTTGGGTCTGATGTAACAGCTGTTTGCAGCTCCTCAAATTTAGAGTTAGTTGCCTCGCTCGGTGCTCACAAAGTGATTGATTATACCAAAGAGGATTTCACCGGAACTCCTGATACATACGATGTTGTTTTTGATGCGGTAGGAAAACTTTCCCGCTCTTCCGGCAAAAAAGTTTTAAAGAAAAACGGATGCTATTTGAGTATTAAATCTCCGACAAGCGAAAAGACAGAGAATTTATTATATATCAAAGAACTCATTGAAACGGGAAAAATAAGACCGGTCATTGACAGAAGCTATCCCTTAGAGCATACAGCTGAAGCTCATGCATATTCAGACGGAGGACATAAAAAAGGAAATGTTGTCATAACAATAGACCACAAAAGCGACAAATAACCATTAATATTGACGGACACTCATGAAAGCTATAATATTCAACAAATACGGGCCGCCCGAAATTATGAAACTCGAAGAGATTGACAAGCCCTCTCCAAAGGACAATGAAGTGCTCATAAGAGTTCATGCCGCGGCTGTCACATCAACCGATCCCGATTTCCGAAACGGCGGAGTTAGATTTATAACCGGTATGATTAAACCAAAAAGTAATATTCCCGGTACTGATTTCGCCGGGCAAATCGAAACAGTAGGCAAAGATGTAACTCTGTTCAAAAAAGACGATCGGGTTTACGGAACTCTTCTTCCTACTACAGGCACAACTGCTGAATATATTTGTATGGCCGAAGACCGTACATTGGTTGTTATGCCTGACAATATCAGCTATGATAAAGCGGCGGCCTTTGTTGACGGAGGGATAACCGCGCTACCGTTCCTCAGAGAGAAGGGAGATATTCAAAGCGGGCAGAAAGTACTTGTTTACGGAGCTTCCGGAAGCATCGGCACTGCCGCAGTTCAGATTGCCAAGAGCTACGGGACCGAAGTAACGGGTGTATGCAGCAGTTCTAACATAGATATGGTGAAATCTATCGGGGCGGATCAGGTTGTTGATTACACGAAAGAGGATTATACAAAAAACGGCAAGACCTATGATATAATTTTTGATACGGTCGCAAAAAGCTCCTTTTCTCGATGTAAAAGTTCTCTGAATAAAGGCGGGATATATCTTACAACTATGCCAAATCCGATATCGATGCTTCAACTTTTGTGGACTTCGAAAATAGGCAGTAAAAAAGTAAAATTCGCTGCGACAGGATTGAGGAAGCCAGGCAAAAAAGTCATTGATCTAAATTTTCTTAATGATCTGTTAGAAAACGGAAAAATTAATCCTGTAATTGACAAAATATATCCGATGAATCGGATTGCCGAAGCCCACGAGTATGTCGCTAAAAAACACAAAAAAGGGAATGTTGTTATTGATATTGATGTTGTACCAACCTCAATATAACGTAAGATCAATAGGAGCAAAATAAAAGCCCCGTAACTCTAAGAGTTGCGAGGCTTTTTTTTCGTTAGAGGGGCAATGTCATATTAATAATTCACCTAATCGTTAGAAACCCAACACTGGAAT
>JAQIDA010000364.1 GCA_027858275.1 Candidatus Kapaibacterium sp.
ATATTATTGTTGTTATGTACAGCAAGGGGGCATGCCCCCTTGTCTTAGGCGAGCGCGTTAATCGTCTCTTTCAATAACCCGCGATTACTCCGAATCTGATCGTTTGTTTATATTGAGTATATACGGCTTGCTTTTCGTCGTAGAAGAGATCGATTTTTATGAGGATGCCTATGTGGACGAAAATTTTGATTTTTACTTCGTTTGTCCATTTGATCGTCCATTTTTGCATATTCCGGCCCATCCTCCCCACCCTTGCCGTTTGAAAGTCCCCGGGTCTTCCGGACAAAGTCCCCGGTAAAAAAGCGCCGACATTAGCATGAAAAATGATGCTCCTGATGACAAAGAAATGTCATAACGAAGAAGGAGCAATTGTAATCTCCATAATGTTTATAATAAAATATAAATTTCGATATCAAAGCCATTTCTTCCTTCTGAAATAGACCATCATCCCTAAGGCTAATGACAGCATCAATCCAAGCATTATAAAATAGCTATACTTATAATGCAGTTCCGGAAGAACATCGAAATTTGTACCGTAGATACCGGCGATAAATGTCAAGGGTATAAAGATAACTGAAAAAACAGTCAAAAATTTCATTATATCATTGAGTTTGCTGCTCATTGTCATATGAAATATATTCAATTGATCCGACAATATTTCCCGATAACTTTCAGCTGTTTCATAAGCCTGATTAATATTGTCAACAAGTTCTTTCAAGTGAATGTCTGTACTATCATCGAGCAAGTCAGTTTCCAATTTGCTTAGCTGAATGATCATTTCCTTAGCAGGGTTTATTGTTTTTCGCAAAAATATCAGATCTCGTTTATAAGTGTTAATCTCTTCCGCCAAGCTCTGATTCGCATCTTTAAGCATTCTTTCTTCCAATAAGTCAATTTTTTCGCCAAGCAGACTTATGTTATATAAATAATTATCAACAACAATATCAAGAAGAGCAAACATTAAATAATCCGGACCGGATTTTTTAAGTTTCCTCTTACTTTTCTTGATCCGTTCTCTAACGGGATCAAACACATCGCCTTTGACTTCTTGGAAAGTAATTAGTCCTGTTTTTGTTAAAATTATACTCAGATTTTCAACGGCAATTCTGCTGTTCTCATCATTTTTTTGTAACATTTTAATGCAGACATACAAACAATTATCATACTCTGTGATTCTTGGTCGCCCCTGAGTGTTCATCACTTCCGCAATTATCAATTGATCAAAGCTCAATTCTTCAGATACATCTTTCATAATCTCAAGATCGTGCAAACCATCTATGTTTAACCATGTTACAGAATCCGGGTCGGAGAAATTCAAAACATCTTTGACATTATCGATGCTTGCTGCCTCATATTTATCAGGATTGTATTCAATGACTCTCAGCAAGACATTCTCAATCTTTTGTTTTCCTCTGAAGAATAGTTCATCGGGGGGTAATCCGATTTCATGTTTGTGTTTTTTAAATATTCTCGCCATAAGTTACTTCCTCAAGATTTATCGTAGTCATTCTTGAAACAAAAACATTGAAAATTATTTAGCGGGATACATAATCCCATGAAACAACAATCTAATGATTTATTTTGATTAAAAAAATCTCTGCAGGCATATAACATGAAATTTACAAAAAAATTCATTTTCTGAGTAGGCGTATTCAATTAGTACATTTATAACCTAAATTCCTAAAATAAAGCTCGGGAAAGTGGCTTCAAAGTGTTATATAGCAATTAGTTAGACAACAATAACAACAACAAGAAAGCACACCTTTCCGATGAAGAAAAATAAGCAAAAAAGAGCGAACAAAAAAGCAAAAAACAAAGTAAAGTCCAAATTCCCCTCCAAACTGAAGAAACAATCAATTCAAACAAGTTTTACAGGCGGCAACCTGACAAATTACTCCGGGATCAAAGTGTTGTATAAATTCATGAGGAAATTGGGAGTCAACGAAGCTATTAATTCATTGGGAATCGCCGTCGGACATAACGCCAAATACAGCACAGATCTGATATTAACAACGCTAATCCTCGGAATACAAGCGGGAATGAATAGGCTCAGCAAAATAGAAAAGTTCAGCTATGATCCGTTATTATTAAAACTTATCGGATTATCAGCCAAAATAAGTGACTCAACGATAATCAATAGATTGAAAAGATTTACGATGAGAAACACGAACG
>JAQIDA010000377.1 GCA_027858275.1 Candidatus Kapaibacterium sp.
GATGAAGAACAAATCTATTTCGGATTTCCTCGCTAAATTTGAAGATTACCTCCATAACGAAGCACATATAGATGAATATTCGAAAATAATGGTTGCGGTCAGCGGCGGAGTGGATTCAATGAGTTTACTCGATGCCTTAGCTAATTTGGCACACGAGTATAAATTCAAATTATACGCAGCGCATTATAACCATAAGCTGCGAGGTCTCAGCTCAGACGCTGATGAAGAGCTTGTCAAAAAAACTGCTGAGAAATATAATATACCATATTATAAATCTACGGGTAATGTTCGCCAGCATTCCGAGAAACTCGGTCTCAGCTTAGAGCTTGCCGCGCGCAATCTTCGCTACAGATTCTTCGAGCGTATGGCGAAAACATTGAAAGTGAATTACATAGTTACGGGACACACTTCCGACGATACGGCGGAGACATTTCTGTTGAATCTTATCCGCGGTTCCGGTATTACGGGATTGTCCGGCATTCCGAGACAGCGTTATATAGGCAAGAACATTTCGATTGTGCGCCCGTACTTGAATATGAGAAAACAGGAAATTATCAGATATGCCAAGGCAAGAAGACTCAAATGGAATGAAGACGAATCCAATTCATTGTTGTTCTTCACTCGTAATAAAGTTAGGCATGATCTAATCCCCAAATTGAAGGAGGACTATTCTCCGGCTATTATTGACGTGATTAATCGTACGTCCAAACTCTTGCGCGGCGCTGATAATTACATCGCGGAACAGGTCCAAAAAATGCTGCAAAGCGTTATTCGAGACAAAGTCGGGACAAGGTTCTCAGTTTTGATTTCGCTGTTCAACACATTTGATGAATTTATTCAGGGTGAAGTATTGCAAACGGCATTGACCTCATTCTATAAAATGCAGAATGTTTCAATGCAAACAATAGACAGAATCCTTGAGTTGCTTCAGAAACCGACCGGCGCGCTTTGCGAAGTCAATAAAAGTATCATCGCCCTGCGCGATCGTGATTATATTATCTTTGATAAGAAAAAAGAGAATTTCAATATCAATCTGCCGATCAATAAATCGGGAGAATTCGTCGCAGGAGACGCGAAACTCATTCTGAGCAAAGTCGCAAAGAAAGACATTAATTACGACGACAGTCCTAATGCTGAATACTTCGACGCAGACTTATTGCCGTCCAGATTGTACATTCGTTCCTATATGCCCGGCGATACATTCCAACCGCTCGGAATGACAGGCACAATGAAAATCAGCGATTTTCTGACAAACGAGAAAATGCCGCTGATAGACAAACCCTACGTCCTGATGCTCGCAACTCAAAACGACATCGCTTGGATTTGCGGCAAAAGAATCAGCGACAAGTTCAAAATCAGCGGCGACACGAAAAATGTAGTTAAAGCAGAATATATTATTATAGACAAATAAGCTGAATTAATATGGATAATGTCAGCACTTCGACTCCGCTCAGTGACCGTGATTCGACTCAGATCGCTGAACTGATTTCAGTGAACGGCAGGACATTCAAGCTGATTATTGATCAAGTTCGCATTGATTCAATTGTATCTGACCTCGCCGACAAAATAAACAGTGATTATGCCGGCAAGCAGATTATATTTCTGATAGTACTAAAAGGCTCAATATTCTTTAGTGCCGATCTGCTTCGCAAGATTACAGGTGATTGCCGAGTTGAAACAATCCGCGCCAAAAGCTACGGCACAGAAATGAAAAGCTCCGGCAATGTGGAACTCGATATGACCTGTTCCGATGTCAGCGGCAAACATGTCATTATTATTGAAGATATTGTTGATTCGAGCAGAACTCTCAAAAAAGTCAGCCAAAAACTAAAAGAGCAGAACCCCGCATCTCTTGAGATAGTCTCGTTCCTCTCCAAGCCAACGGAACGAGTAACAGACATAGAAGTTAAATATGTAGGCATGGAAATCCCCAATAGCTTCGTAATCGGCTACGGTCTGGATTTTGCGGAATGCGGACGGCAATATCCCGATATTTATGCTTTGCATGAAGAATAATTTGGGGTGTAAACGTATCTTTTAAGGAGGTTTGATGCATATTCAGTCCTCCTTTTTTAGTAATAACAACAAAATCAAAATACAAGATGCAGTCAAATTGATCTGCCGATCTATCGAATCCAAGAGATATTAATCATTTTTTATTTCATAACAGCCAGCGGCACAGTTCTGATAGTACCGTCAATGCTGATTCTGAGATAATACATTCCGCTTGCGGTTGATTTGAAATCACAGGGAAGGCTCATCTCTCCTGCTGATAATTTTTTGTTCAGCAGTTCAGCTACTATTTCCCCGTTCGAATTTACGAGACATATCTCTACGTTTGCCGGAGATGTTGTTTTTAAATCCAGATTAATCACAGCGCTTGAATTCGCCGGATTCGGGTTTACACTAATATCAATCATCTCGTCTGAAAGACGGTTGTCATTGACCTCAGATGTAAGTCCGTCCCAGCCCGCTATTCTCGCCATCATCCACCAAAAGGCCCAACCTTTGACTTTGCAGTTGAGAGGATGTGAATGCGCGCATGAGCAAGGTTCATAATCTTCGGGATGTTCCCTACACCACTCTTCGGCCCAATTTCTTCTGTAAGTGCCGTCGTAATATCCGCATGCGTCGTCAGCGTGCATGTCCAGAAAATAATTTCCGCCGGGATCAAAACTTTCAATATCAGCGAAATCGAACAAAATTTTATTATTGTCGTGACAGAACTTTCTGATCTGATTATTACGCACATTCAAATTGCCTGCTGTACCCGTTCCGTCAAGATGTCCGGTCATATAAATGAATGTAATATCGGGATAGTCTTTTTCAAGCTGATCCATTACGTCGAGGTAATCGGATTTCATCGTTAGTTCGGTTTTGCCGGATACCTGTCCGCACCATGACCACATGATTGTATTCACGTCCGCGTATTGAGGATTCGCAAGCAATGCTCTTGTATAAGGGCCCCATGTAGGATAACCGCAATCCGAGCGGGGTTCGCTGTCGTATAGTTTGAGAGATCCTGCTCCTCTGTTGAAAGTATAAATTGATCCGTGGTCATCGTTCAAAAGTTCCATCCCAGTGACAATTTGGCTGCCGTGGGAAGTATGACCGTAAGCCATAACAATTTTTTCTTTTGCTTGAATCACATAATTATCAGGCACTTTCTCAAGGTTAATACAATTATGATCAACTATTATACTGCTCTGTCCATATCCGACATAAGACAGCAGGATCGCTATAAATACAGTAAACACAAAAAACTTTTTCATAGTCATACCTCTTTAGAATAAGATAAACAACTCTGACACTTCGAGAATGTACAAAAATATTCATTGATTAACAATAATTAACTCATATTTCACAGCAGTTTTTAATCGCCGAAAAGAGGCTCCCTTATCCTAATTATCGAATAATATCAAAGCTCTTTCGTCTTGAGACTTGAATTTTGCGAAATGACTGATTTTTAGGTTGTTTTTCAGGTGAAAAAACAGGGAATATATATATTTTATATATACTCAAGGCAAAAACGCCTAAATATTCGTTGTTTATTTGCTTGATATGACCTAAATTTGCAGTTCTATATTATATTAGAATAATAGTTTATTCTATGATAGTATATGGATAATATTGAATAACAGATAATTGTAATAATAGATAATTTTGGAGGTATTCTCAATTGAAAAAGCTATACGGAAAATTTCTTTTAATTCTCATACCGCTTATCGGCGCTTTGGTTATATTATACCCTACTTATAAGGCTGCTGATCTTGAGACATTAAATACAGCGGCAAAACTTGAAGCAAATGAGGCCAAAGAAGCAGGTGATTACGAAAAAAGTCTCGAAATAATGGACGATTTCAAAGCCGAATACGGTGAAGCACTTGCTGATGCCAGATCAAAACGCTTGAAACTCGGACTTGATTTGCGCGGTGGTATGTATGTAACTCTTGAAATCGACATCATTAAACTCATCGAAGAATCTTCAATTCGCGAAGAAAGAGACGAGTTATTAACGGAAGTTTTGACTGCCGCTAAAAAAGAACTCGATGATTCAGACGATCCCGTTCTTGATGTATTCCTTAGAAATTTCAAAACAATCGCCGGGGCTCAGGGCAAAACTTTGATCAATTATTTTGACTTCGGCGAATTGAAAGACGTTTCCGAAGATAAAATTATAGAACACCTCCAGACTAATATTGACGGCGCTATCGACCAAGCTCACGAAGTTATTCGCCAGCGCGTTGATAAATACGGCGTTTCGGAACCTAATATCCAGAAACAGGGTAACCGACGCATCTTACTCGAACTTCCCGGCGTGAAAAACGAAATCGAGATGAGACAATTACTCTCAACTACGGCTCGCTTGGAATTCAACATGGTTAGAAACAACCAGAAAATTGTTAAAGCTTTCTATAAAATAGATATGCTTCTCGCTGAAAAAGCGAAAAGAAAAGAAGCTATTGAAAAAGATACTAAGCCTGTTGTCAGCGAAGAATCAGCTACAACAACTGAAGAAGCAAGCTCAACAGCAACTGCCGATCCTGAAAACCCTTACGAAGGCATGGACGACGACGCAGCAGCTAAACAGTTTATGGCAGATCATCCTTTCACTACTTTGTTCAGCACGAGATACCTTGGCGTTTCAATGAGAGACGAAGACAAATCTCAGCCACAGAACATTCAGTATATCAACGAAAATCTTCCCGAAGGTGAATACTCATTCATGATTTCAGAAGATGCCCTTGAAAAATTTGAAGCAATTTTGGCAAGACCTGACGTAAAAAGTTTGATTCCGATAGATTAT
Source organism: Candidatus Kapaibacterium sp. (assembly GCA_027858275.1). Lineage (GTDB taxonomy): Bacteria > Bacteroidota > Ignavibacteria > Kapaibacteriales > UBA2268 > JAQIDA01. The sequence goes on from JAQIDA010000377.1 coordinate 4,808, forward strand.
AAAATCGTTCGAGAAGCCAAAGATAATTCTTTCTACAAGAAAGAAACCGGCACTACAGTTTATGATTTCCATTGTTTGAAAGCTGAACCTGAATTAACAGGCGACGTTGTTACTTCAGCAATGGCAACTTTCGATCAGCAGAATCAGCCAATCGTTACAATGGGTATGAACTCAGACGGAGCGGAACGTTGGGGCAGAATCACAGGTGCTAATGTTCACAAAAGAGTATCAGTCGTGCTTGATGACATGGTCTATACAGCACCGACAATCCAAGATAAAATTTCCGGCGGAAACACACAGATCACCGGTATGGCTGACATCGACGAAGCCAGACTTTTGGAAATCGTGTTAAAAGCAGGTGCTTTGAAAGCTCCGGTTCAGATTATCGAAGAACGCGTAATCGGTCCGTCACTCGGTGAAGATTCAATCATGAGCGGACGTAACGCAAGTCTTTTCGCTTTTGGTATCGTTATCCTCTATATGTTGTTTTATTACAACAAAGGCGGATTTGTGGCAAACATAGCCTTGTTGCTGAATGTGCTGCTCATACTTGCTCTTTTGGCATCATTCCACGGTACGCTCACGCTTCCCGGTATTGCAGGTATCATTCTGACAATAGGTATGGCGGTGGATGCGAACGTGCTGATTTTCGAACGTATTCGTGAAGAGTTGCACAGAGGACGGTCTATCCGTTCCGCGATCGACGAAGGTTACAGCAAAGCTTTGAGCGCGATCATTGACTCTAACATAACAACAGGTATTACAGCGTCTATTCTTTATTTCTTAGGAACAGGTCCTATCCAAGGCTTTGCTTTGACATTGCTCATTGGTATCTTCTGTACACTGTTCACGGCAATATTGGTTACTCGCGCGATCGTAGAAGTTACAATGGGCGCCGGCGCCAAAACGTACAACTTCGGTCAGCCTGCTGTTAAACACTCATAATATGAATCACGAATAAAATAAAAAAAAGGAATAATAATAATGCAATATTTTCACGGAACTAAAATTGATTTTATCAGTAAAAGAAATATTTTCTTTACTGTATCCGCGATTCTGATTACGGTCGGAATTATCGCTACCGGAATACTCGGCCCTGTATTGGGTATCGATTTCACGGGCGGTACACAAATAGACATTAAATTTAAAAATACTGTTCAGATAGAAGATATCAGAACAGCAGTAGACGGCGCGGGACTTACCGGCAGCGAAATTAAAACTTCAGGTACAGACAATTCTTATCTGATTCGCGTTAAAGGCGTCAAAGATGCTCCCGTTTTGGTTAAAGAAGCTTTGACAGCTCAGTTTGGCACAGACAGCTATGAATTGTTGAAATCTGACGAAGTCGGCGCTAAGATCGGTAAAGAGCTTTGGCTCGACGCTATGCTTGCTGTCTTGTTGGCTGTTGTAGGTATTCTGATCTATATCGCTTTCCGTTTTGAGTTTGTCTTCGGACTTGGCGCTGTCGCAGCGTTGATCCATGATGTTCTTATAACATTTTCGGGAATTGTAATCTTCCATCATTTGGGGGTAATCAATTTGGAAATTGATCAGGCTATACTAGCCGGTCTGCTGACAGTTGTCGGTTATTCAATCAATGATACGGTTATTATCTTTGACCGTATTCGCGAAAACAAAGAAAACATCAAAGGCAAACCGCTTGTATATCTAGTTAATACAAGTATCAACGAAACTCTGTCTCGTACAGTCAACACTGTTGCAACAACATTAATCGTTTTGATTACATTGTTGTTCTTCGGCGGTTCGGCTCTTCAGGGATTTGCTTTCACAATGCTTATCGGTATCACAACAGGAACCTACTCATCAATCTTTATCGCGAGTTCTTTCGTTGTATTCTATAACGAAAAAGTGAAAAAAGTCGATGTAAAAGGCGGAGCGAACGCAGCGGTTGTTTAATGGCTCGAAATAATAAATAATATTTAGAAATTGCCGGGAACTCAAAATGAATTACGAACACAAAACATTCGAAGGCAAAGCTTCAGTCGTATCGGTCAAAGTTCGCGAACAAGCTCTGGGCGGCAATGACGCTCTGATCTTTGCAACGAAACTCGATGAATTGCGTCAGGATAAATTCAAACATATTATTGTGGATCTCAGCAATGTGAAACTAATGAACAGTTCCGGTCTGGGAATGCTGGTCGGCGGGTTAAGCACTTTGAAAAAGTACGATATAACAATGTCGCTGGCGGCTGTTCCGGACAAAGTAAATGAATTATTGAAGATGACTCATCTCGACGAAGTCTTCAAGATTTATGATACGGTTGAGAACGCTGCTACGCGTTAATTCCGGCTTGAGTTCATTAGGATAACCAAAACTCCGATACTAATAATTAGTATCGGAGTTTTTTGCGTCTAATTTTGAACAGGATTGAAGAGGATTTAGAGGATGGGCAGGATTAAGAATCGTTAGAGTTGCTAAGATTACTCTTTTTCTTAATCCTCTTAATCCTCCTAATCCGTAAAATCCTGTTCAAAACTCTTAATCCATAGTTACACAATCCAAATCTATTGAGTAATCAATGATAAAACTCTTGAATATAGAATTTAAAATCACTATATTCACGGTTCAATAATGTGATTATTATTGATCAATAACTTTGTAATTATTATCCGGGATATTTAATGAGCGTTACGGTTATAGTCGGCTCACAGTGGGGCGATGAGGGAAAAGGTAAGATAGTTGATTTGCTCGGCAAAGACGCTGATATTGTCGCCAGATACCAAGGCGGCGCAAACGCAGGACACACTATTGTAATAGACGGCAAACAGACTGTGTTGCATTTGGTTCCGTCAGGCATTCTTGCAGGCAATACAAAATGCGTCATCGGCAACGGTGTTGTTATTGATCCTATCGCTTTGCTCGATGAAATAAAAATGCTTGAATCTCAGGGATTCAGTGTCAAAGACAGATTGTTCATCAGTCGCAAAGCTCATCTGATCATGCCTTATCATAAAATACTTGAGATAGCAATTGAGAAACAAAAAGAATCAGGTTGCGAAATTGGAACAACCGGCCGCGGAATCGGTCCGGCATACAATGATAAAACTACTCGCTCCGGCTTGAGAATAATTGATTTGACAGATAAAAAAGGTTTTGAGGAAAAACTCAGAGTCAATATCAAATCAATAAATAAATTTTTGAAAAACGTATACGATCACGAAGAAGTAAACGCCGAAGAAACGATTCGCGAATTCTCCGGTTATTATGAAAAGATTGAGCCGTTTATTTGTGACGTAACTGTCATGCTGAACGAAGCGATTAAAAACGACGAACGAATTTTCGTCGAAGGCGCTCAAGGAGCATTGCTCGACCTGGATCACGGAACTTATCCTTTCGTTACAAGTTCTAACCCGACTTCGGGAGGCGCTTGTACGGGCTTAGGTATCCCTCCTACGTCCATTGATAAAGTCATCGGTGTGGTCAAAGCATATTGCACAAGAGTCGGCAACGGCCCTTTCCCGACTGAATTGGAGGACGCCATTGGCGCACAGCTCAGAAAAACAGGCGCGGAATTCGGCGCGACCACAGGTCGTCCTCGCAGATGCGGCTGGCTTGATCTGGTAGCATTGAAATATTCGGTTATGATTAACGGTATCTCTGATATTGCTCTGACAAAATTAGATGTACTCGACGAAATGCCTGAAATTAAAGTTTGCACGGGTTATATGATTGACGGCAAGGAAGTCAAAAACTTCCCCGTTGAAATCAATACTTTGAAAAGAATAGTACCGATCCTGAAATCAGTTAAAGGTTGGAACAAATCGCTTAGTTCGATCAAATCTTTTGCAGATCTTCCCAAAGAAGTATTAGATTATTTTAAAATCATCGAAGACTTCTGCGGCGCGGAAATCAAAATCGTGTCGCTCAGTCCCGATCGTAAGGACACAATCTTTAAGGATTGAATCCGGTTTATATAATAAAAAAGCCGATTGTCAGTATTGACAATCGGCTTTTTTGTGTTTGGGCAATCAATACTCGCTTCCGAGTTTGCCGTCTCGAGCCTCGTCATAAAGCATAGAATTACTCGGATCCATATATTTCAAATATCCCCAAAGCTCCGCATCGTCGTCTCCGTTGAATATATTGGCGATTTCTCGTGCTTTTGTGTCGAAGAAAAATTGCATTAATATACTTGGTCCGCTAAGTTTGTCTTTTTTGAACTCTGCCATTGATTTGAGGGTTTCTTTCATTGCCTTCATTGCCTTCTCTTTGTCAAAGCCCATAACATCTAAGCCGTCCACATAGTAGGCAAAGATGAGCTTTCTAAATGCAGTGAAACGCATATCAGTAAATTCCTTGAGGAGATTGTATCTGCTGAATTTACCCATTTCGGAATAAGTGTCGAAACCGATTCCGTTTTGTCCGGCAGCTAAATACAGCAAATTCAGTGCTTGATTGAAAGCAGGATCGCCGTCGGCTTCTCCGTATGTGTCCATATCGACACCAATGATCATCAACATATAATAATCGATCAAAGTCACAAAAGCGTCATATCGACGATCATTATAGGTCAAATTGGCTCCGAGTCCGTATTCAAAGGCCCATTTATCGTCATAGATTTTCATTGACGGGGACTGTCCTTCGCCCGGCCCGTCCAAAAAACGAGCTGACATGATGACAAGTTTTGCGGTATACCGATTGTTCGCTCCGCCGGTCAGGTAAATCTGAATATCAACCGGGATCTTATCGCCTTCCCAATCAATGTCGGTGAATCGTTGATTGTTTATATAATTTTCCAAATCCCGCTGCATCGAAGATACATTTGTACGATATTGAAAATCTAATCGGTCGCTGTGAACAGTAATATCGGCTTGAATTTCCTGTGCTGAAGTTTCTTGCAAACTAAAACTCATTATGAAAATGACCGAGAAGATAAATATTGATAATTTCGTCATCAGAAAGGCCTTTCATCAAATTTTGTCATTATTTTTACAGATACGGAATAATACCGGCTGCCGGCAATATACTTTATTATTAGTTTATGAACAACCAAGCAGTTGCGATATTTTACTAAAATTGAAAATAAACTCATTGTATAGATCATTTATTTAACAGTTTGATGATTTTATAGCTGATTCTTATATGGATACAAACTTCTCAGCTCCTGTTGGC
>JAQIDA010000015.1 GCA_027858275.1 Candidatus Kapaibacterium sp.
TTTTGAATTCTATTTTATAATAATCCAAATCAGATTTTTCGTTTAAGGGTTCATCAGGGAAAAGTATCTTACGTTTAACTATTTTAATGTCATCAACGGGCGAATAAAATCTAACGGCAAATGCTTGATCTTTAAAAACTCGGGGTTGATAAAAAGCAATCAATTTCAATGTCTTGTTTTTGACGGATCTCGGTACGATCTTTTTTGACGCAGGAATCCTATACCAGCCTTGGTTCATTGCTGTCAGCAAATCAGCCGGAGTCGGGATCAATGCTATAAGAACGTCTTTTTTTTGCTTTGATGTCATAGTCTCTAATCTATCCGCTTTTATTTCAGATTCGACTCAACAATAAATTCGAACATCACTATTTACACAAATTCATCTGTAAACTTACACTAGCTCAATATAGTAAAATATTTGGATTTAACCGGCTTGGAATAATTTATGGGCAACAGACTTGTCTTTGTTAAAATAATTTAATATTATATGCCAAATTATTGTTAATAAAGAGATTATACCAATGAGATATATTCGCTATTATATCCTCTCCGTCGCTGTTTTACTTATGATCAGCCTTTCCTCATGTGTCGAACCGCCAACAGAAACTACAAGTCCTCCGCCGGATAATATTCTTTTCCCGATGGCTGTCGGGAATTATTGGATATATGAAACTTTCGATCTGCGGGCTGACGGCAGCAAAATACTTGAGAGTAAAAGAACGGACTCAATAGTAGTCGAATCTATCGAAAATATTGCCGACGAAGATGCTTATAAATTTGTTCGCTATACCGGCGTGACTGTTGCAAAAGCGGAATATTACCGAGAAATTTTCGGGCAAATTTTCAAGTTAACTCAGACGGATACTTTCAATCTTTTCTTTCCGGATAATATTGACATAATGAACAATGAGCCGCAATATCTCAACTTAGTTGATCCGTATAAATCTGAATGGGTTGGAGCAAGCGGATCCGTATCAAGCACTATAGAATATCTCGACAGCCGATTTGACGAAAGCCAAATATATTCCTGTGAAGTCACAAGCGTGGTTACATGCAAATTCGAGAATAAAGGAGTTGTTGATATTTCGGGAGTGAACTATAAAAGCACGGTCTACTCATTATATCCGGATATGATGATTAATATTAGGAATTTTAAACGATTTGTCAATGATTCAATTGGCGAAGTTGACTCGGAGATTTTCATTTCATCTTATGAAAACAACAAAAAAATAGTGACCTATACTTATGCTGAGGGTGTCGGCCTCGCTAATATTCGATATGAACCTTATCAGGTGAATTATTATTCGGTAGACAAGGGTACTGAGCATACTGCAATCAGGGATAAGAAATACTTCAACGGGATCAATCGTGAGCTTGTGAGATATTTTTTGGTTGATTGAGATTTAACAGGATACGGCAGGCGGACAATTGTTCGGACGTTGCCGAGGTGGGCGTGAATGTCTACCTTATAACAACATCATTATATTTTAATTGAATTTCATAAGCTTCAATATTCTCAATCATTGGATCAAATTTCCAATAAACATCAAATGTTATTGTGTTATTTGCGGGAATCTCTTGTACATACAAAAAGTATACGAAATACGATGCAATTTCCGCTCCTTTCGAATCCATGTCCAAGTCTTTGATGTATAGTTTTATATTATTAAAATTGAATTCTATAGGATCATTTGACACATTTTTTATATCTAACTCACCAAATATCAATGTTTTGTCTTTATTATGAGGGATGACATGACGATCCTCAATGTCAGTTAGTCTACAATTAATATGTACGTCAGATGCGAATTTATAACTTCTACTGATCGCTCTATTATCAAGAACATTTATTGCAGAAGATGTACATGATATCATTATCAATGAAATAATGAATAATAATTTGTTGTTTTTTATCATCTTTTCTTCCCTATGAATTTATAACGTTGACTGACCCTTTCTCAGCCAATTGTCCGGCAGAACATCCCCAAAGGGGGCGTAATCGTATTGCGCTATTATTTCTGACGTATCCCGCGGGCGGATAATTGTTCGGACGTTGCCGAGGTGGTTGTGGATGCGGGAATACCTTAATTCCTCTTAAGAGCAACAACACATTAAATATAATATGCTTTACATGCTACTTAGTATGGTAGCATTCAAGGATTTTACAATCCTTCTTACGAATTCTAATATGTGCGACCCCACCTATATTCATATAGCCTTCCTTTGGTTCAGGCAGAACACCATTTATAGACCAAACAGAATCATTCTCACATGTTACTTTAAATGGTTTTTGTTTGTTTACCTGTTCTCCGTACACAGACAAAAGAATAATCTCAGCAATTTTGCTTGCGGTTTCTTTATCAGGCACATAACTACGATTCGGATTAATTTTATCTGATTTAACATTATCTAAAAAACAAAAAATTAATCCAAAGATAATTATGATTGAAATGATTGTTGTTTTTTGTCTCATATATAACTCCATTATGGTCAGTGATTTCAAATATTAAGCCATTATTTTATTTCTCTGTTCATTAGAATCTGTGAAGGACAAATCAAATTATTTATCTCTCAAATAATCTATAAAATGTAATCAACAGCCTATCATCGCTATTAATTCTAGACTTTGATTAAAAACTTGATTCGGCAATCCGTCTCTTCCTGAAAATACTTTATCTTGTATCGGTTTCCATACATCTTGATATTCTTGTTCATTAAGCCAATATTTGATCATATATTCTTTAGCATGCGTTTTATTTCCCCATCTTTCTTCAGGAACAATTTTTGAAAAAGAAGAAAACCAGTAATTACTGTATTCTTCAATATGCTCAATAAATTCTATCATTTTTGAATTCCAATTTTATAAACTTTACCTGATTGATTAATATCTATTGTATGTTATAATTTTTCCGCTACTCTTGTTTTCGCGCTTCGAGAACGAGGATTTCGAGCTAATTCTTCATCTGTCGGCAAGATAGGTTTTGGAGTAATAATTTTTAGAACCGGCACGGGCTTTGCTTGAATAGAATTATCATTTGGAAGTTCTTTGATTTTAGGTTTTGCGAATTCTCGGAAGATTGTTTTAACGATTCTGTCTTCGAGTGAGTGATATGACATAACTACGATTCTCCCCCCCGGAGCAAGAATTCTCACCGAATTCTTCAAGGTATTTTCCAGAACATCAAGTTCGGAATTCACCGCGATTCGTAAAGCTTGGAATACACGAGCCAATGATTTGAATCTGAGCTTTTCGGGAACGGTCTCTTCGACCGCGCCGCGTAAGTGGTAAGTAGTTTTGAGAGGGAAAGCGCGACGCTGCTGCGTTATGCGTCGCGCTATCAATCTTGCGTATGGTTCTTCGCCATAAATGCGAAGAATTCTTTCAAGATCCTCTTCGTTAGCGTGATTCAGGATTTCTTCCGCTGATTGACCCTCCGCTCCGAATCTCATATCGAGCGGGGAATTAATTCGGAAGCTGAACCCTCGGCGACTTTCGTCTAATTGACGGGATGATAATCCCAGATCTAACAAAATGCCGTTGGTTCGACCCTGTATTTCCTCTATGCCGCATGCCTTTTCAAAGGATAAATGATGCAGTTTCAGTCTGCTGGCGCTACCGAGTTGAAGTTCCCCCCGGAATTTCTTCTCGCAATGCGCTATAGCCTGCTCATCCTTGTCGAATGCGAATATTTGACCGGTTTCTCCGAGGCGATTTAGAATCTCGCCTGTATGACCGCCGCCCCCCAGCGTGCCGTCAACGTAGATACCGTTCAAATCTTGTAGTAAATATCCTAAAGTCTCTTCGAGCATTACCGGAAGATGATAATCATATTCCGCAGGCTCTATATCGGGCAATTCCTTTTTCTTTGGAAGCCTCGAGACTTTTTTCTTTTTTTTATTTGCCATTATAAAGAACTCTCGAATCTATTTTCTAATGATCACATTTTTAGTCAAGCAACTTTCGTTATTATGACTGAGGTCATTGAAATTGAAAGATTACATTGTCATAACTGTTTCAAGCACATCGTCGTAAGATTCCTCGCGGCTGCTCAGATATTCTTCATATCGTTCCGGATTCCAGAATTCAATATGATCCATCTGCCCTACGATTTTGACTTTTCCTTCTATACCTGCCAAAGCAAGCAGGTCTTTGGGTAGAGTAATGCGCTGTTGTGCGTCGATCGTTACGTCCTCGCTCCACTCCAGAAGCACTCTGAGTACGTATTTGCTTTTTTTATCGAATTGATTCAGCCTGCCGAGCTGATCTTCAATTTTTTTCCATTCATCAAGCGGATAGGCTGAGATGCACTTGTCAACACCGCGCGTCACGTTGAATGTACCGCTCGCCTCGGGCGAGATACATTTACGCATTTTCGCGGGAATATTTACTCGACCTTTTTTGTCGAGCGAATATATTTCTCTTCCTTTGAAATTTGACATTGTTTTTCCCTCATTTCGGACAATATTGTCCCACTTCCACCCATATTTTTTTCAATATACAAATAATCCCCCATTTTCACCCACTTATTATTAATTTTAAACCATTTTTATCCACTTTTTTGCATTTTCTGTGAATAATTGGGATTTTTGAGGATTATGAAAATAATTTTGAACAGGATTTTATGGATTATTGGGATTAAGGGGATTAAGAAAAGAGAGTTGTTGCTATAAATTATATCTTCTGAATCACTGTATAAAAAATGCCGGCAATTCTTGCGGGCTGAAGGCCCAATTTACTTCTGCTCGGGGCAGCGCCCCGGGTGCTTAACGAACAAGTCCTATCGCCCTGTAAGGGCAGATTAAAATTGTATTATATGTAACCAAAGATTAAGCTGCCCTTTCAGGGTGTAGGATACGCGTTGTATTACCCCGGGGCGATGCCCCGGGCTATATTAATCTGCCCTTTCAGGGCGTTTGAAAATGTTGACCGCAATTGTTGATAAAGATAAATTAAGCAGAATAATATTCTATTCAAAACCCCAAAGATTTAATCTGATAATAAACACTCATAATTGCCTAATATTGATTTGTCGACCTTATAAATCAAGTCATATTTGATTAAAACAATTTTTTTCATCATATTTGCATATATCTGTTTTGATTTGCCTGAAGTGAGGCGGCAGATTATTATTTTTATCACAGGGAAAACTTAGAATGCTGGATTTTCTTAAAAAGCCTTATCCCTTTAATGATGACTTAAAGCATAACGCGAAAATAATCTTTTTTATAAGCGTTGTTTTTTTTGTAATATTATTTTTATTTCGACCACTTGACATTAATTCTTTAAATACAATTGAGTCCTTAATGCGTATCGGGGCAATGTCATTGCTTACGTTTATCGCCTTGAGTTTCAACCTCTTAGTGCTGCCAAGTATTCTGCCGAGATTGTTCAAACCTCCGTGGACAATTATCAAGGAAATCATTTGGAATTCTTGGATTGTGATGACGGTAAGCGCGCTGATAATAATTTACTATCAGTATCTCGACATATTGGATTTTAGCTTTATGTTTGTTCTGGAAGCCGCCTTGTACGGCTGTTTGTCAGTAAGTGTTTTGATCGTTATCAATCGGGATCGCTTGCTCAGAGACAACTTGAAAACAGCGACTGAACTGAATGAGAAAATCCAAATAAGGAATGAATTCGGAACAAATATGGTGTTTTTCGCGTCCGAGTATATGAAAGATAAGCTCGCGATTGCTGCTGACTCAATACTTCTGATCCGTTCAGCCAATAATTATATTGAGGTGTTCTGGAAAGAGGGAGATGCAGTTAATAATAAAATGTTGAGGAGCAGTTTAAGCAAAACTTGTGATCTCCTGATTGACCATAAATATCTGTTCAGATGTCACAGATCTTATGTTATCAATGTTGAAAAAATCATCAAAATTGAAGGAAACTATCAGGGCTATAAGATTAGTTTAAGCGATATTGATTTTAGTATCCCGGTTTCTGAAAGTTATAAATCTCGCCTTCAAGAGTTGATTTAAATCCCTTTTATTGCCGAAAAAACACTTGTATTTCACCCCTGTATACGTATTTTTCGTCCCCGGAAATACAATTTATACCTAAAATATCTCTTTTCGACACTGTTATTTGATTTACCCTAATTTATTGAATATATTTACGTCGTTGATAGTGCTTCTATTATTTAATCGCGAGGAAGCGGTTAATATATAATTAACAAAACTATGATTACGAATTTGAGAGTGCCGGATGAAAGGTTTACATATTGGTGATTTGTTTGTGAAAGTTCCTGTTATTCAGGGAGGCATGGGAGTAGGCATTTCTTTATATGGTTTGGCATCTGCTGTCGCGAATCAAGGCGGCGTCGGTGTTATTTCTGCTGTAGGAATCGGTATGACCGAGCCTGATTATCTCAAGAATTTACAAAAAGCAAATCTCACTGCATTAAGAAAACAGATTCAAAAAGCGAGAAGCCTCACTGACGGCGTACTCGGAGTAAATATAATGCTTGCCGTGACGGATTGCGACGAGTTAATAAGAGTTTCTATCGAAGAAGAAATTGATATTATCTTTATCGGTGCCGGATTGCCGTTGAAAATACCCGCACAAATTGGTCTCGACAAGATGAAAACTATGAAAACAAAGATTGTCCCTAAACTTTCTTCAGGCAAGGCAGTAGCTTTGGTTGCCAGATATTGGGACGCAAAATATAATATGGTCCCTCCGGCATTTGTGATCGAGGGTCCCAAAGCAGGCGGGCATCTTGGATTCAGTCCTGAGGATTTAAAAGCTGAAAACATTCAATTAGAAGATTTGATCGAAGAAGCTGTTGAGGCAGTCAAACCTTATGAAGAAAAATACGGAATTGAAATTCCCATTATAGCAGCAGGCGGAATATATGACGGTCACGACATGCGAGAAATATTTAAATCGGGCGCAAAAGCCGTAAAAATGGGAACGCGATTTGTGACAACTTATGAATGCGATGCAGATATTGAATTCAAAAACAGCTATTTGGCCTGTGAAAAGGACGATATTGAGATTGTAGTCAGCCCTGTCGGAATGCCCGGCAGAGTGATCAGAAACAAATTCGTAGATGAGATTAAAGCAGGAGAGCAGAAACCTTATAAATGCAGTTGGAGATGTATCAAAACTTGCGATTACAAAAAAGTGCAGTATTGCATCGCGCGAGTATTGTTCAACGCCGCAGACGGCAAAATGGATCAGGGGTTTTCATTTGCGGGCAGCAACGCCTACAAAGCTGACAGAATTCAATCGGTCAAAGAAGTGTTTGATGAACTAAAATATGAATTTGAAGCTAAGGAGTTGGAAGCTGCGACTGTTTAGTCGTCAAAACTCAAGTACATAAGAAAAAGTGATCCGACGACTTACATGTCATCGGATCACTTTTAGTTTAAATAAATATGAAGTTTAGATAAATATGATCAGAACAGGCCTTTATCTTGGGCAATCCTGACAATCATATCAGCAATTGCTGTTTCGGAGAATCTCGAAGTATTTATGGTCATATCGTACAGGTCAATGTCAGTTTTGTGATCTGAGAATTTCTTCAGATATTGCGTACGTCTTTTATCTGCTTCCTTTACTTCAGTACTTGCTTCTTTGTATGTTATGCCTTTAAGCTTCTCAACTTGTCGTATCCTAAATTCCAAAGGAGCGACCAGTTTAACATGGAGAGATTTTTCAATACGTTGAGTAATTGACGCGGCAGATCTGCCGACGATAATAACGTTTCCTTCCCATGCCTGCGCGTTAATTACTTGCTTCACAGTTTCTAAAACTTGTTTATCGGTTGCATAAGTATGCTTCACCATGGCGTCAAAGAACTTGCCGATAGAATGCTTATCACTATCTGCGAACATCTTGTCGATTTGCTCCGGGTGCGTCTGCAAATCTTCTGCGGCTTCTGTCATAATTTCTTTGTTCAGATAGGTCCACTCTTTGTTCTTGACGTTATCCACTGTTATCTCGCGTATTTTACTGATAATATGTTTGGTTACATGGAATCCGAAACAGCCGTGATCGCGTGAAATGGTTATCAGGGGGCCGGCTTCTTTCAATTGACCATCCATGTATTTGTGTTTTTCTGAGAGGTATTTAGCCCAAAAGTCCAGTCTTGCCATAGCATTGTCTCCATTATAATTACTAATAAATGTTGTTGTTTAATGCTTCCGATGCGGTTTGGTCTATCTATTTGTCAGCCGGTCATTTCAGTTCTCACTGTCGTTCTGTTATTTATAGAGGGATTTGGCGGGATTATATTTGATAAGGGAGGATCATCGGGAGCATGCTCCCTTGCCTTAGTACATATCATGGATCACATGTTTGACGATTCCTTGTATTTCGAATGTCATATACTCATCAATTTCGATGGGCAGGAAATTTTTGTTGGCGGAATAGAGATAGGGAATGTCGTCAATCATTCGGAAGGTTTTGACTGCTGCCTCTCCGTTGAGCGAGGCGATTACAACTTTGCCGTTTTCCGGTGTTTCGTCTCGATCGACCACAAGTATATCAGCGGAAAAGATGTTCTCGTCAATCATGCTGTCGCCTATCACTCGTACGAGGAATATTTTTTCGGGATTCGGCACAAGGAATTCGTTCAGATCGAATGATGGAACCCGGGCTTGATCAGACGCGGCATTCCTTATCGGAACTGACGCGCTGAACACGGGAGCTTCGAAGCTGTAGGATGTGTTGATCCCGAACATTTTTTTTACTTTCATCTGCATATTGCTTCTCAGAACGAGTGTATAACTTTAGTAACAACGCCGACAATTTGGTAATCGAGATGCGGCTTCATATTCACGGGGACAAAGCGGTTGTCCTCAGATTGGAGATATTTTTCGCCTTTGATGTCACGATAGATTTTCACCGTTAGTTCTTTGTTCAAACTTACCAATACTGTGTTGCCGTCTCGCAGAGCAACTTCGGAGTCCGTAATCAACAAGTCCTGATCGGCAATTCCGAGATGTTTGTATGAATCACCGTTGATTCTCGCGAAGAAGGTGTTTTTCGGATTCGCAATTAGGTATTCATTGAGATCAATAAGTTCGTCAACATCGCTTTCGGCCGGAACCGGCACGCCGGCAGACACTGAAACCGAAAACAGCGGTATCTCGTGTTTTGATTTTGCTTCAAATTCGATTAGTTCGATAGTTTCCATTGTAATCCCCCCGAATTCTTGGAAATGTGAGATATATTTCTTTATGTTTGCCTTAATTCAAGTCAACCTTCCCCCCGAAAGGCATATAAGGAGTATCAATATAAGTGATTTTGTTGTTTTTTCCTAATATATCAAAAAATAATTTTCTGAGGTTCCCGCACAGCATATTTATATTTGTAAGAAGTTGAAAATAGCTTAAATTGTTGTATTAGTTAATTATTTTCGGATTGAATCCGATTGCTGATAAACAAAGAAATGGAGAGTCTATGCCTGCTGACGGCAAAGTGAAAGCGCAAAAACAAGTAACGATATACACGGACGGGTCGAGTCACGGGAATCCGGGACCTGGCGGTTACGGCGTGGTTATGATGCACGGGCCGCACCGCAAGGAGATGAACGGCGGGTTCAGAATGACTACAAATAATCGTATGGAAATATTGGCGGCTATTGTCGCTCTGCGCGCGCTGAAGCCGACGCATCGCTGCTTAGTATCTATACATACCGATTCGCGTTTGCTGGTTGATGCCATTGGAAAAAATTGGTTGAAGAAATGGCAGGCAACGGGTTGGCGGAAATCAGATAAAAAGCCGGTACTCAACAAAGATTTGTGGCTTCAGCTCATCCAAGAGCTTCGCAATCACGATGTCAGTTTTGTGTGGGTTAGAGGTCACGTGGGAGTTCAAGAAAACGAACGTTGTGATGAGCTGGCAAATGAAGCTGCTTACGGGCCGGATTTACCGGCGGATACGGAGTATGAGCTGGTTGTTAAGAATGCCGAGCAATAAGCCGGTTAACTCACCTCCTGTCTATGGAAGGGAAATTTAGAACAATAATATTTAATTTGTAATGTCTGAATTACTATGATACGCAGAGAATTTATAAAATATTTATCAGCATTCAGCGCGGTCGGAATGGTTAGCGGGTTTCGACCTGTTTTTTCGATTTTGGCGACTCCTGAACAGGAATTGGAAACGACTAAGGCAATCTTTGATTCTATAATAAACAAACGTATGTCGGCTTGTGGTTTCAAGCAGCCAATCGGAGAATTGATCGGGCAAATAGCAGATGACTTGACGGGAATTCCATACTTAGGAGGAACTCTTGAAGGACCGGGGGCGGAAATTTGCCGCGTTAATCTGAACGGCTTGGATTGCGTCACATTTTTTGAAAATGTACTCGTAATCGCACGGAAGTAGAAAAAACCTGAGCGCAAACTGACTTTCGAGGATATGCTCCATGAACTGACTTATACTCGCTATAGAGGCGGGGAACTGACGGATTACTCATCGCGACTGCATTACACGGCAGATTGGATTGATGATAATATTGCCAAGGGAGTTGTGAAAAGTATAATAAGTGAAACCGGCGGGGAGATTTTCCCTTTGAAGGTATCGTTTATGTCTGACCATCCTGAATATTATCCTAAGCTGAAAGATGATCCGGAAATGGTCGACAAAATTGCTGAAATTGAGAAGAGAATTAACTCAAAAACTCATTATTTTATCCCTAAAAATAAAGTCGCTGCCGCCGAGAAGTATTTTCAGACCGGTGATATTGTGGCAATCGCAACGTCTAAGGAGGGTTTGGATTACTCCCATACGGGCTTGATAATCAAAGACGGTCCTGACAAAGCG
>JAQIDA010000028.1 GCA_027858275.1 Candidatus Kapaibacterium sp.
TTGACGGTCTGTCAATCAACTATGCCTTATACACGCCGTTTGAGAACACAATGCTGATAATAATGCCCGGTGTCAATATCGGTTGGGGTAAATTGAGATTAGAATATTCACAAAGCTCATCAGATGCGAATTGGTTCAATATTAAACCTGAAGCAGATTCTGAAAGTTTCACGAATCGTATGGAATCAGGATTCTTATTTGTCCAGCCGACAATCAATTTAGAATGGGCTCCGACAAGCTTTATGGTTTTCCGAGTTGCCGTATCATATACTATTACCGGACAGTATGAATGGGCATATAACGGGCTTAGCGAATTTACTGATGAAGGAGCGGTCCCGGATGAAGTAAACGCAAACGGTATGAGCGTCCAACTCGGCATATTTTTTGGATTATTCAACTATTAAAAAAGACCGGAAGTTACTATTTCGTTTTTTTATATGAAAAATTCTCCTTATTTTTGTTTTCTCTTTGAGACTGTTTCAGAGAGACGTTGAAAAAAGGGCCTGTAGCTCAGCTGGTTAGAGCGTCGGACTCATAAACCGCCGGTCGGGGGTTCAAGTCCCTCCGGGCCCACAAGAGAAGCCGCAATCATCAATGGTTGCGGCTTTTTTGATATAGTATGAGGACACATTAAAAAATTAATTTTTAATTAAGCATAACTTAAAAAATCATGCTAAAAAAAACACTGCTGATAATATCTCGAATTATAGTTTCCTTCCTCTTAGCCTCGGTGCTGGCGGTAGCGATCTACAGTGTAATAAATCCTCCTCTGACACCGGTTATGATTGCTAACTCTGTCTCCGCAATTTTTTCAGACAAAAACATCATTCCTGAAAAGCAATGGACTGCTTACGAAGATATTTCAGCAAATTTCTTTCATGCGGTTTTAGCTGCCGAAGATGCTCGCTTCATGAGACATCAGGGTTTCGATTGGAAAGCAATCGAACATGCCCGGAGATATAACGAGCGGCATGCGGGCAAACGTAAACACGGTGCCAGCACCGTCACAATGCAGACAGCGAAAAATACATTTCTCTTGCATCATCGCAACTACATCCGCAAAGGACTCGAAGCTTGGTTCACAGTTCTGATGGAAGCCCTGTGGGAAAAGCGAAGAATCTTAGAAGTATATGCCAATGTTATTGAGTTCGGTGACGGATTGTACGGAGTGGAGGCTGCCTCACGCAAGTATTTCAAGAAATCTGCTAAGAAACTCAGCAGGCGGCAGGCCTCTCTTTTGGCGGCGGTATTGCCCAACCCTCATCGTTGGTCTCCTGCCAAACCGAGTAAATATATTCTCAGAAGAGCGGCGACTATCAGAGCGCGAATGAATTCCGTCCCCATTCCGAAATAAAAGCAGTGGTTTTTTCGATTATTAACTCTTATATTTGTTATGATGTATGTCCTGCGAAATTGCGGCACATTTAGTCATTTTATGGTTTAAACAAAATATCTCCGGTAGAGAATGAAAGAGAAGCAAACACCGCTTATGCGGCAATATTCACAGATAAAAGATAAATATCCCGATACAATCCTGTTCTACAGATTGGGGGATTTTTATGAAACTTTCAACGATGACGCCAAAGTCACTTCAGAAGTTTGCGGAATAGCCTTAACCAAGCGAAATAACGGCGCTGCCGGGCACATGCCCCTGGCCGGCTTCCCACACCATCAGCTTGACGCATATTTACCCAAACTAGTTCGAGCAGGCTATCGTGTGGCTGTTTGCGATCAGTTGGAAGATCCTAAATTATCAAGAGGTATTGTCAAGCGCGGTGTGACAGAAGTTGTTACGCCGGGAGTTGCTTTATACGATAAACTGCTGGATTCAAAGAGAAATAATTATGTCATGGCTCTCTGTATTCGTCGCGAAAAAGGCGGATTCGAGATTGTCGGTATGTCATGTACGGATATATCTACCGGTGAATTTTTTACAAGTGAGTTTCCTTTGCGCCGTTTGCCTGAAGTTGCCGAAACTTTAGCCCCGGCTGAGATATTAATAAGCAAAGGACAGAAACAGGATTTACTCCCGATAATTTCAGGCTTTTCTTTCAAACCGCCGGTCACTAAGCTCGAAGAGTGGATTTTCGATGATGACTTTGGCCGTGAGGCTCTTGTCGGGCACTTTAAAACTCAGAATCTCAAAGGCTTCGGCGTTGAGAATCTTGCTGTTGGTTTGTCTGCAGCCGGAGCAGTTCTTCACTATATCAACGAAACTCAGAAAAGCTCACTTTCTCAGATTACGAACATATACATATTCAATCCCTCGGATTACATGAATCTGGATTACGCCACCCGGCGCAATTTAGAAATTACTTATTCAATGAATCCTGACGAGAGAGTTAATACCGGAAGCGGTTCACTTATTTCAATTTTAGATAAAACAAATACTCCCATGGGCAGCCGTCTGTTCAAAAAGAGAATTATGCGTCCCCTGCGTGATTTGAAATTGATTAACAGCAGACTCGCTGTAGTTAAAGCATTATTCGAGAATGATCTGAAAAGAACTGAACTCAGGGAAATTCTTTCAGGCATCGGCGATATAGAAAGACTCGTTACGAAAGTCTGTACCGGTCGCGCGAATCCTCGTGACATGATTATGCTTAGAAACAGCTTGAAAATGATCCCCGAAATTAAACAATTGCTCTTATCCCTGCGAGAAGAATCACTGACGAAGTTGGCGAGAGCCTTTCGAACGGCTGATGATACAGTTGAAATTATTGAAAAATCTCTGATAAACGAACCGTCCGTAAATCTCGGCACCGGTAGTGTTTTCAAACACGGTTATTCAGAAGAATTAGATTCATATATTGAAGCAAAATATTCAGGTAAAAACTGGATTGCCCATTATCAGGCAGAAGAGAGAACAAGCAGTGGTATCCCGTCGTTAAAAGTCGGTTTTAATTCTGTTTTCGGCTATTATATCGAGATAACGAAAACTCACAAAGATAAAGTTCCGGAGCATTATGACAGAAAGCAAACCCTGACTAATGCAGAAAGATATATCACTCCTGCTTTGAAAGAGATTGAGACCAAGATATTAAGTGCGGAAGAGAAAATTGCGGAAATTGAACATTCTTTGTTTATAGAACTTTTGTCTAAAGTCGCCGAATTTGCCTCGCTGATTCAAGAAATCGCTTTTGTGGCAGCCGATACCGATTGCCATCAAAGTTTCGCCGAAAGTGCGCGAGAATACGATTTCAGCGAACCCAAAATTGATGAGTCGGAAATCCTGATTATCAAAAACGGGCGTCATCCTGTTGTCGAAAGGCTCCTCGGTATCGGTGAATCATTCACGCCAAATGATACTAATCTTAATCCGGAAGAAGAACAGATACACATCATTACCGGGCCGAATATGTCGGGTAAGTCTTGCTATTTGCGCCAAGTGGCTTTGGTTGTTTTGCTCGGTCAGATCGGCTCGTTTGTACCTGCGGACTCCGCCGAATTCGGTTTGGTGGACAGAATTTTTACAAGAGTCGGTGCACAAGACAATATAACGGCCGGAGAAAGTACCTTCCTTGTCGAAATGCAGGAAGCCGCCAATATAATGAACAATGCCACGCAGAAAAGTTTGATTTTGCTCGATGAAGTCGGAAGAGGCACAGCTACCTTTGACGGTATTTCCATCGCTTGGTCGATTGCAGAGTATATCCATAACAGTATTGGATCGAAAACATTATTTGCCACTCACTACCATGAATTGAATGATTTAGCTGATCGTTATGAGCGAATTGTCAATTACAAAGTGGAAGTATTGGAAGCCGGCAGCACTGTCATATTCTCACACAAAGTCATGCCCGGAGCAAGCGATCATTCTTTCGGTATTCATGTAGCTCGTATGGCGGGTATGCCCGACGAAATTATCGGACGAGCAGATATTATCATGAAATCTTTTGAAGAGTATTCAAATTCAGGCAACGGAACACAGTCCGGAGACGAAGCATCAGTCAGCTCAAAAACAGCTGATACCGGCGGAATCAAAACCCAAAAAGCAACAAGAGTTCCTGAACAATTATCAATTTTCGAATTGCGTGACGATCCATTGAGAGAACAGTTAATTAAAATAGAAGTTGACAATCTCACTCCGATAGAAGCATTGCACGTGCTTTCAAAAATGCGTAAAGATGCCGTAAAAGGCAAAAACAGAATATAATTCTATCTTAAATTTTACTGCGAATATTTCCTCGTTAATAATTAGTCAGACAGCCTGTGCAAATAGATATTAACATTATTCGATCAGACAGACAGACATTTTCTATTGAAATAGGAAAGGACGCGGAATTAGTGGTCCGTGCCCCTCGAACTGCATCAAAAACAGAAATCAATAAAATAATTGATAAAAAGCGTGTATGGATAGAGAAACACCTAAGCAAGATGATCAGTCGCAAACATCTGCATAAAGAAAAGCTCTATGCCTCAGGCGAAAAATTTTATTATTTCGGGAAAACCTATCCCTTAACTTTTTCTTATGATATCAGCAGCGCTATTATGTTTGACGGTGAAAAATTTATTGTCAAGGAAGATTACAGGGATCAATCCGCCCTGATATTTGAGGCATGGTATAAAACAAATGCCCGGAATTATATTAGGAAGCGAACTCATGAAATAGCCTCCCAACTGAATTTACAGTATGAACAAGTCAAAATATCCTCGGCAAGAAAGCGTTGGGGATCGTGCAGCACAAAGAAAACATTGAATTTCACTTGGAGACTTTTGCAGGCGGATAAAAAAGTCATTGATTACATAATTGTTCACGAAC
>JAQIDA010000040.1 GCA_027858275.1 Candidatus Kapaibacterium sp.
TCTCCTGTTTAAAAATTAGTAAGTCTTATTTTCTCTTTTTTCAGACTTTTCGTCGCCTGTTTGCAAAAGAGTCACACGAATACTGTGCCAAGTCCGGATAGCTGACAATACGGCACATAGACGGTAAAATCGGCAGTGACGAAGGCAGGACATCTGCCATAATGACTGACTGTTGAAATGACATATCGTCATAAGCGGGTCAAAATGTCATAAATACTAAGAATTGAAAACGATTCACCGGATTGCCGGGATTAAGAAGATTAAGAATAGTTATTTGTGGTAATTGATGCCGATCAATCTTAATCTTGTCCATCTTCTTAATCCTCTTCAATCCTGTTCAAACTCTTTTCCGTCCCCCTCAAAATCTTTTTTGAACATATCTCAACAATATCCGTATTACATAATAGAAGCGGAAGTACACAATAATATATAGGGAGAATGAATCATGAAAAAATTATCAACATTAATGATTGTGATGTTTGCGGTTATATTTAGCATATCATCATGTGCCGGACCTGAAGGTCCTGCCGGTTATGACGGGTACGACGGTGAGTCTGATGTGAAATCAATTGTATATACAATTAATAGAAGTGATTGGCAGGCTGTTCCGGAAGAATGGGGCATGTGGCAACATATTCGTAATTCAAGATTCGTGACCCCGGATGTGGTTGATAACGGCTGTGTAATTTTCTATATGCGCTCGAACAATGCTACGGGAACTTGGGGAGCGTTGCCTTATACAGCGAATTTTTATACTGAAAACGATGTTCAGTTTGCGCACGAATTTGATGTGTGGCACGGCGACGGTCATTTAGAAATAATATTCCGCGATACTCACCCCGACAAGCCTGAGGTTCCGGCAAGTGATATTGTAATCAAAGCAATGATTATCAGCGGCACTGCATACAATATGATTGAGCGAGGCGAAGTGGATATTAATGATTACGATGCAGTGGAAAAGGCTTTTGGAGCCGGCAGCAATTTCGCTCGATAAAGAGCATAACAGACTAAGAAACAGAAACCCAAAGCAGAACTATACTGCTTTGGGTTTCTGCCCTTTACGTTCTTTTACTACAGCCTTGATAAATACAGACTGTAGGCGATGAACAAGTGAGCGAGTAAGTTTTTCAAGATCTTCCTCACTGTGTTCGGGGAAATTTATCAAATATTCTTCGCTTACTTGTTGGCGAATCATTTCGAACTGTTCTGAATAAGGCTGCAGAATATTGTTGTGTCGCGTATCGCTCCATGCTCGATAGATTTGCACTTCGTCTTCGATGAATTTTTCGGCAAGGGGAACAGCTTTGTTGCGTTTGCTCATCTTCCCGTCTAAATACTTCTGCAAGTCGCCGATATCATAAGTATTAATTATATCTTTTACTTGATCCGTTTCAATATCGCGCGGAATTGCCATATCGACAATCATGCGGGGATAGTCTTTGCTCTCAATAATTCGGTTCAGCATCGGGGCATCAACGACGAAGCCCGGCGCTCCCGTACATGAAAACAGAACATCTGCTTTGGCAGCGACTTCTTCAATTTTTGCAATATCCACGGCTTTTCCGCCGTAATCATGCGCGCATATTTCAGCTTTATACAAGGTTCGATTTACAAAAATTAAATTCTTATATCCCTTTTGTTTAAGCTTTTCAGCGAGTATTTTTGTGTTCTCGTTCACGCCGATGATAGTAATAATGTCATTCGGATCAGAATTTTCTATGACTATTTCAGAGGCCACGCCGCTGACTGACTGTTTCCCGGCTCCTACCGGTGTTTCGGATCTGACTTTCTTGCCTGTACGAAACGCGGCATGAAAGAGCTTATGCAAAATATTATCAACTGTTTTCAATCCGCAGGCGATACTGTAGGCTTCTTTGACCTGTCCCTGAATCTGGTATTCGCCCATTACTAATGATTCCATCCCTGCGACTACTCGGAATAGGTGACGCACTGCATCGAAATCGCTCATTTCATAAAAGAGCTCATCATTGATATCATCACTAATTCCGGCTGAAGCATAATATTTACAAACAATTGACCTCGGATCAATTGCTTCGGGGAGTACCATGTAGAACTCAAGCCGGTTGCAGGTTGGCACGACTATTACTTCGCGGATATCTTCTGCGTTGCGGATGAAACTTAGACAAGAACTGAGTTTGTCTCGACTGATCTGAAATTTCTCTCTCATTTCAACCGATGAAGTTTTATGACTGATTCCGACGAGTCGGAGTTTTAGGCTTTCTTTTTGCATCTTTTGTTCGTTAGATCTAAATGTAATACGAAAAACCGCACTTTCTTAGCTACAATCTAATATATGTATTCCAAAGGAAAAAACAAGAGTTAAGAAGCGTTTTTTGAGCGAAGTCTTTGAATATGTAACCGGAATGTGGGTGTTCGCTGTGATTCTAAAAATTCAAATTCATCACAATGACTGCGGCAGTAGCTTTAATCGCCGGGACCGCCACGGAATTGCCGAATTGTTTGTAAGCTTGCACGTCAGACACTACTATTTTAAATTCATCGGGGAAGCCTTGCAATCGCGCCCATTCTCGGGGTGTCATTTTTCGCAGTCCTTCGCGATTTACCTCTCCCTTTATATGCGTCAGGGGCGTGAAATCCTCTAGGCGATCATCATAGACTAAATTCCGCTCGCGTCCCATACCGCCGACAACAACAGCGTTTGCCGTTCCGCCGTCGGGGATAATCTCATAACCAAAACCATTGCCTTTGAGCTTGTGGCGAAGCTTATGAGCTTGTAGAGAACTCCAATATTGAGTTGACAGAAAGTATTTGGCGGAAGGCACAATTTTTTCCTTGATATCTGCAAAACAGACTGATTTTTTTAGTGGTTTAGGATAATCGAAATCTGATACTCCGCTTTTTCTGCTGAAGCCGACTATAAATATGCGTTCTCTATTTTGAGGGACTCCAAAATTTTTGGCATTCATTATCCGGGGATCGGGAACAAAATAGCCGAGATCGTTACGAAGCACATCGAGTATTACTGTCAGTGTGCGCCCTCCGTTATGATTCAGCAGACCCTTGACATTTTCAAGGAAAAAAGCTCTCGGTCTTTTCTCACGAATGATTCTTGCAATTTCAAAAAAGAGTGTTCCGCGAGTATCTTCGAAACCGAGGCGTTTGCCGGCAATCGAAAAAGTCTGACAGGGGAAGCCGGCGCAAAGTATATCATGATCCGGAACATCTTTTTCGTCAATTTCGCGAATATCGCCGTTGGGATCATCGCCGAAGTTGACCTCGTATGATTGACGGGCGTACTTGTCGATTTCGGAAGAGAACACACAGTTGCCGCCAAGGGATTGCAAGGCGATGCGGAATCCGCCGATTCCGGCAAACAAATCGATAAATTTAAATGTTGTTTTTCTTTTGGGTTTCAGATAGGAAGGCTTGCGTTTTGTGGCTTTTTTCACATTGATAACAGCTGTCGATGAATCAGCCGACTTCAGTGCTTTTGCTGTTTTGTCGGTCTTTTCTTCTTTGATTTTTCTTCGACTGTTTGTCATTCTTTCTTTCGGCAATTGCTTGTTCAATTTCTTGAACGCAATTTACTAAATCTTTCTGAATATCACGCCCCCAATATCGCAGCACAAGCCAACCGGCAGCGGCAAGTTCACGGTTAACTTTCCGGTCTCGCTCGATGTTTCCCTCGATTTTTTTAATCCAAAAGTCTCGATTAGATTTTATTTCGTTTTTCTTAGTTTTCCAATCCTTGCCGTGCCAGAACTCACTGTCGCAAAAGACAGCGATTCTGAGTGAGATAAACGCGAAGTCAGGTTTCCCGGTTATTCCCTTATATTGCTTTCGATAGCGAAGGCCGCGTGCGCACATGGCTTTTGCCAGAACTGTTTCAATCTTTGAACCGGAAGATTTTACAGCCTGCATATTTTTTCGACGTTGCTCCTTTGTGTGTTTGTCAGCCATTCGGGTTTGTTTTGTCCTCAAAATATAACACTAATATCAAAAGTGATAATATGCCGCCAGATTAATTCTGAAATTCTCAAAAGTTTTTAGATTTTCCATTTCAAGACGTTCATTTTTGGAATTACCATATACAGCAGCTGTGTATTCTGTCTCAGCGATTATTCGCATCGGACCGGATTTAACAATAACACTCGGGGCTATTCTGTAAAGTGACTGTATATCCGCTCCCATTGCATATATCTGATTCTTGTCAAGAATAATATCCTGATTCGTACCGAGGTTGCGGCTGTATCCGCCGTAGAAACTGAGCTTAACATCCTTGCCCCAAGACAATTCTCCCCAAGTCGAAAACATATTTATATTGCTAAACTGTTCAGGATCATCTTTGCGAACAGCATAACCACCGAGCATTACATGATCTGTCAAATTCTGCCCGAATATGGCTTGATATTTAAATGTAATTGGTTTTATATCAAATCTCAGCCATGCGATTGCCGATAGGCTAGTGAGGCTTTGATCTGTTTTCACTCCTTCGTATACAGTGCGAGGAACAATTGATTTGCCGTCAAAACCGAGCCCGAAAGCCGTGGATTCTTTTTTATATCCAACAAGAAAATTTAAGTCAGGAGTGCCGGAGTTTTTACTGAATTCTGTGCTGCTGATTACGGGATTAGTTTCATTGCCGGGACCTTTGCTTTTGAAATCAGATTGCATTGAGGCGGTCGCCGACATATAAAAATTGTTGTATTTGCGTGTAATTCTCAATTGCGGCTTCCTGCCGTAGGGAATAAACGGGGACGAAAAATTATAGTTTGGCAGACAATCTGTGATGAACAGAGGATTCCAAAACTGACCGAAAAGCAGCTGAGTTTTGCCCCAATCCATATTGATGAAAGCATGACGTACACGGAAGCCGTTTGCGTCGCCGTCGTCAGTACCGAAGAATTCTCCTTCAATGATTCCTGTCGTTTTTGCGCCAAAGGCATC
The DNA here is from genome assembly GCA_027858275.1 of Candidatus Kapaibacterium sp. Taxonomy (GTDB): domain Bacteria; phylum Bacteroidota; class Ignavibacteria; order Kapaibacteriales; family UBA2268; genus JAQIDA01. Next base: position 4,930 of record JAQIDA010000040.1, read on the forward strand.
AGGCCCTGTAATAGTCGAGCGCAATCTTGTATGCAAAACAAACATTGTCAGATCCTCTTTGGCATTGAGATCATCACCGTTTGGATCAGCTTTGTCAGGTAAGGGAAAAAGCATGATCGCGTTTTCACGAACACGGGCGGATTCCCGACTGTCATAGATAACATCGCTGCGAATAAAACCGCTGAGACTTATATTATCTGAAAGAGAATTTGCTTTGAGATTATTGTTTACAGAGATTATAGTCAATAGCAGTATAAGTATTTTTTTCATATTTTCTTTAATGATAAATTTTGCAATACCTAAGCTTCATGCTGATTTCCTCTTTGATGTCAGCTTGAACACAGGTTTATAATTCTCGCAGGGGAAGCGCGTGAATTATTTGTTTTTGGCAAATAGTTCACCGGTCTGTTCCGGTCAATTCAATAAGTTTGCGGTGTAAGTACAGCAATACGTCTGTATGTGTCAACATACCTACCAAATTCTTGCTCCAATCAACCACGGGCAGACAACCTGCTTTTTTCTTGAGCATTATTTCGACAGCCTTCAGTACGCCGTCTTCAGGATAGATAACACGAATGTCTTTGTCCATAATGCTTTGAAAATCGATGATCCGATTACGAGCTGAAGCCGGCAACGGGTCTTCAAAACTATACAATTGTTTCAAAGTGTACTCTTTAAGACCGCGATCGGAAATGATCCCAACTAATTTTTTACCTTCCAGCACGGGGACGTGTTTGACCTTTTGATTCTTCATGATTTCATCAGCAAGAAGAACTTTGTCATCAATCTGAACAGTAAACAGATCTTTAGTCATAATTTCACTGATAATGGTTTTGCCCGGCATTGTATCCTCCGTTTATATTTGAATCAAAATGAATTGAAACAGTTCGAGAATATTGAGCATCACAAAAATACCGGCTTGCTATATCACGAACAATTGTAATATATAAATAAATTTGAAGAATATAATAATTATTTTTTATAAGGCAATTTCTCTGCCCCGGCATTGAGAAGAGTAAAGCTGAATTTGCTGCCTTTACCCGGTTGGCTTTCTACAAAAAATTCGCCCGCTCCGCGCTTGTCTTTGTGCATGGCAACGAATTCACGAGTAACCACAAGTCCTAACCCGACACCTTTTTCGTTGGAAGTCCCGGCAGTAGTTATGGAATTATCAGAATTTAGTATAGTATCCACATCTTTTTTTGACATTCCCTGACCGTTATCCTCAACACTAATTGTTGTGATCTTTCCATTTTGCGATACCGCTAATTTGACTTTTCCGCCCGGATCTGTAAATTTTACGGCATTGGACAGCAAATTAAGCACGGCGGAAGTCAGCATATTGGTATCAGCAAAAACGCTGCATTCATCTTGTAGATCAATATCAATTGCAATGTTTTTCTCTGCGGCGTTTGCTGCCACGATTGATTTATAACCGACCATAAGAGAGCATAGATCTATAATATCAGGAGAATATTGAATTTTACCGTTATTCAACTGTGACCAATACAACATATTCTGCAGCAGTTGATAAACATTATTTGCTGAAGAGTTTAGAGCTGATAAGATTTCTTTGATTTCTACGCGCGGCATTTCAAAAGCTGATTCATAGATGATTTGGGTCAAACCGAGAAATGCGCTGATAGGATTTCTAAGATCGTGCGAGATAATTGAGAACAGTTTGTCTTTTGCTTTGTTCAATTCTCTGAGATCTGATTCAGATTTCGTTAATGCTCTCTCCGCATCTTTCTTCGCTGTAATATCACGAACTATTAGCATAAATTTGTCTTCGCCGTATTTGACCATACGACCTTCATAATCACAAACCAAATCATCCATTAACAATTGATATTCAATAATCTGAGATTTGTTCGTGCTGAAAACTTTTTCTGAATTCTTTTTTATGAGTTTCGAGACCTTTTTCGGCAGAACATTTTCAACGGGTTTTCCTATAAATTGATCGGGACTTACAAAAGTTTGGTTATTAATTCCGGGTTTGAAATCGATAATTACATCTTGCCTGTCACAGACAAATATCATGTCAGGAACTGCTTTTAAGAAAGCCGCGTTAGTATTTTTTGAATCAAGCAACAATTGCTCATTGCTGATTTCTTGTGAAATATCATTTACAATTGAAATGATTATCCCCTGTTTGGGAAGAGGGATATTGAGCAGAGTTACAGTCTTTTTTGTCCCTGACAGTTCAATATTTTCCCAAATATGATTTGTGGGTTTTTCATCGAATATGCTTTTGACAAAGGCGATTTTTTCAGCAATTCTTAGCTCCTTATTCGGGAACAGACGAAGAAGCAATTTGTCCACCGAGTTGATGTCTGTTTTTTCACTTCCGAAAATATTTTCGGCAACGCTGTTGGCATACATCAAACTTTCATCATTGAAGTCGATTACCATTATGCCGATGGGCAAGTTCCCGATTATTGTTTCAATAAATTCATTACGTTTTTGGAGGTCTTCAAAAGTTTCCTTGTATTCAGTGATATTTTCCGATATGCCGAAAATGTAAATGGGCTTGCCTTCTGTATCATAATATGGGAATTTCATTGTTCGGAATATTTGGCTTTCGTCTTCATTGTCAGGATACTTTTCATCGGGTACATTAACGGGTTTGCCGGAAGAACATACTTTTTTGTCGCTTCTGACATAATTAAATGCTTTTTCTTTAGGGAAAATTTCTATATCCCGCTTCCCGATAATTTTTTCGGCAGGAATGCCGAACATTTTCTCTGCAGCGGAATTCCACAGGAAGTATTTTCCGTCATCTGCTGATTTGGCATACAAACTAACAGGAACGCTGCGTATTATAGAATTATAGAAATCAGCGTCTGTCTGCATGGTTTCTAATTGTTTTTTCTGTAGGCTTACATCGGTAATTATTCCTCTGTGTCCGACTACTGAATCGTTCCGCACTATTGGTGATGTGAACACCATAGCGGGCAGCTCAGTTTTGTTTTTATTTATAAGTGTATATTCAACAGCGAAGGAAAGCTTTTCCTTAGTTGCTTTGTCAATATCAAGGAATGCTCGCTCTACATCACTCGGAATCAGAAAATCCGTTATACTAAGTCCGTTGATTAAGTCTTCTTTGTTGAGACAAAAGAGTGTATATCCGGCGTTACTGATATATGTGATTTTGCCGGACAGATCGAATTCAAAAAATGGTTGAGGGGAGTATTCTGCCATTTCCCTGAATCGTTTTTCGCTTTCGACAAGATCTTTTTGATGAATTTTGAAATTATTTATGTTTTCATAACTTACATAAAATAATTGCTCTTCGTTTATTTCAACTTCTCTGATTTTTTCTGATATAAATTTGTTTTTATATATCAATTCTCTTTCATGAAAATCAATCGGCTTATCCTCGGGACTGTTCAGTAAATCCTTGAATTCAGCTTCGAAATTCAACTGACTGTAGGAGCTGTCAGGTCTGAAGTTCTTATATAAATGCCATATTTTAAGATTGTCGAGATCTTCGCCGTCAATGTCAAACAGTTGATTCGCGGCTTTATTCATGATAACAATATCGCCGTTTCTGTTAAAAATAATTTTCGCTGCAGTATCGATGTTCATTACAGCATTAAATTTTGCGTTTAACAGTTCCATTTCCGTGATATAATCATCAGCATGATTGTTAATAAGCATTTGTCTGTTCAATTCTTCGTCGACATGTTGCTTTTGCTTATTAACTGTTTTGAATTTATAATAGAAATAGCTTCCGAACAATGAAACGAAGAGAGCGAATCCAAAGAAAAGTGTATTGACAAGTGTGGAGTCAGACGATGTATCAATCGTTTGAAACAAACTATCCCCGGCTTCGGCAAAAATTTCATAATTAAACAAAAACAATGTAATCGAGAGTATGGTAAGAAATCTTGTCATTGTCTTTTTTGCCGTAATATTGAAGAATTTTATTAAACATCGCATAGTCCGAATACAATATACATTTTAGTTTATAATATTCAAAAAGATTCTGCACAATGTAGCTAAGACAGAACAAGATTGAAAAAGATTAAGAGGATGAACAGGATTAAGAATTGAATATACATAATTCTTAATCTTTAACATCCTGAACAAAACTAATCCTGCTCAACTATCACTTTTTGTTTTGATGATTGATGCAGAACGTATATTCCAGCGGAAAGTGACAGGACAGAAATCCCAAAGACTGCCGAATAGCCTATCCATTCATATAACCAGACTCCGAAAAGAGGTGCGATGATTCCGCGCGCTCCGACAAGGGACAGGTGAACTGATTGATAGCCTGCAACTTCGTCTTTTTTGCATAAATAGGTTGAGCCGACGTTCCAAAGTAGCGACATTGTGGCCGCGAAAACGGCGTGAGACAAAAAGGCAGGAATCAACATATAATAGAGCTTGATCTCATTGCCGAACACAGTGATCATCGTGTAAGCCGGGAAATATTCGGTCAGCCCAAGGAAGAGGAGATAAATCAGAAGTGACAAGAATGTAAAAACTCCGAACTTACGAGGATCGATTCTGTCCATCAATTTGCCAAAAAACGGCAACATCAGAATTGCTAATATGTTATATGAGTTCTTATAGAAAGCGAATCCGGAATAGCTTAAGTCCAAAACTTCTTCGAAGAAAATCGTTACGACGGTTAAAGTTGCCATAAACGCGAAACCATAGAGCATAAACCCTATTTCGAAATCTCGAAACGGCTTGTTCTTTTTTATAATGTCCGTCATCGTCGTGATTGAATTTTTAATAGAAACGGAAAGTTTGTTTCTGACCTTATGAACTTTTTCGCTGCCGTCATCCATAAATATCAACAGGATGGCAGAGAATATCCCGGCAACAGCAGCTGCAGGATAGATGTATGTAAAAGCAAAGTTGTCTGCATCCAAGAGCATGCCGAACAGAAATGTAGCAACTAATGTTACTGTTTTGTGAATTGTGGTTGAATAACCGTAAAGCTTTCCAAAATTTTCTTTGCTGTACGCGTTTTTCAAAAATGAATTTATAATCGGCATAATAATGGGCTGTGCGGAATAGTACAAAAGGAAAACGCCGAGAAATACATAGTGGCAGTAGACAGAGCTGTTTGCTTCGGCGGCTGATTGCGGAAAGATCAACATCGCAAGCAGAGGCAGTCGTGTGATGAGAGCAGTCAA
>JAQIDA010000049.1 GCA_027858275.1 Candidatus Kapaibacterium sp.
GACGGGAACGACGTTTACTATTTCATTACCGAGAAAATAATGTATTCAACCCCGGGTTGTACTATCTTTGAAATAGAACAGATAATGAAAAACAAATATTAATACGGAGTTATAAATGATTTCAATTGAAACAATTCTTTGTGTCGACGATGATTTGGATTTCTTAGATCAAATCACAATGCAGCTTGAAGCGGCCGGATATAAAACTATCACAGGCACAAGCCAAAAAGAAGCGGAGGAATTGATCCAAAACGAGAAATTCGATATGGTTATATCTGATTTGATGATGGAAAACGCCGACGCGGGATTCAGTATCGCCTATCATGTTAAAAAGAAATACCCGGATTGCCCTGTTGTGATTGTTACATCAGTTACTAAGGAAACAGGTCTGAAATTCGGTGTTACTTCCGAAAAGGAACGCTCTTGGATCAAAGCGGACGCTCTGTTGAATAAGCCTGTGAGATTTGAGGAATTGAAGAAGGTAATTAGTAACTTGAGTGAGTAAGAACCACGTGCGATAACCTTCGGAGGTTTCAGAAGAACCCGGATTACAAGAATAAATTACAAACAAAGCAGCAAAAGAAAATGTTCAATATAAACGTGCTTGTAGTCGACGATGAAGTGAATATGCTCAGCGGAATGCAACGAGTAATCAGTCGATATACAATGAATTTGAATGAGATTGATTCTCCGATTACTTTTACAGTTAAGACGGTTGAAACTGCTGAGGCAGCTCTGGAGATAATGCAGAGATTTGAACCGGATATATTATTACTCGATCAGAATCTGCCGGGTATGTCGGGACTTGATTTGCTTTCGCAGATCACTGATGGTGATTATTCTTTTTTGACTATTATGGTGACGGCTTACGCTACTTTGGAGACGGCAATCAGCTCGATAAAATCCGGTGCGTTTGATTTTTTGCCGAAACCATTTACTCCGAAAGAACTCCGCAGCGCGGTATCTAAAGCAGCTCAGAAGCTGATAATGGAACGCCGTGTCATACAGTTGCAGGATGAAAAGAAGAAAGTAAGATTCCAATTTATCTCTGTTCTCGGTCATGAACTGAAAGCTCCGCTTAATGCTATAGAAGGCTATTTATATATGGTGAAAGACAGGGTCGCCGGCGAAGAAGTTGTGTCTTATGATAAAATGGTTGATCGTTGTCAAAATCGTATCGGAGATATGAAAATGCTCGTCGCGGATCTGCTTGAAATGACAAAAATCGAATCAGGCGAGCGAAAAAGAGAATTTGAGAATATTGATATTTGCGCTGTTGCTCAGGAATCAATTGAGACTATGCTCCCCGATGCTCAGAAGCGGAATATTGTTATTAATACACATTATAACTCTCCGATAATGATGAATGCCGACAGCGAAGAAATTCAAATGATTCTGAATAATTTGATCTCAAATGCCGTGAAGTATAACAAAGATGACGGTACGGTTGATATTAGTATATCTGAATCACACGGCACAATAAGTATAGAAGTCAAAGACAGCGGCATTGGCTTATCAGAAGATGAAGCAGCAAAATTGTTCAAAGACTTTGCGCGTATCAAAAAAACTGAGACACGGAATATCGCCGGCAGCGGTCTCGGATTATCTACTATCAAAAAAATCGCTCAATTGTACAACGGGGATATTACTCTGAAAAGCAAACCCGGCGAAGGCTCAACTTTCAGAGCGGAGTTGATTTCTCAGGTATTGGACTCGGAAGAATTGAAGAGTTGAATTCGTTACAATAGCGCAAAATCAATCTGCACAACAAGGACGAAAATTCATTGTTATTGTCACTTTTATTGATTATTATTCATTATTGATATTGGTCAATTTTATAAAAGATAATATAATCATTAGGAGTGAAAATGAAATTTTTATCAACAGTTCTCACGATTTTGTTATTATTCATTATCACAAGTTTTGAATTAATTGCCGCGCCTGACTCAGTTGCCTGGTCAGTTGTCGGAATCGGCGGCGGCGGCGGGCAATTCACTCCCGCGGTTTCACCGCACAATCCCAATTTAATGTTTGTATCCTGTGATATGTCGGGTTTTTATCGATCTACAGATCGCGGTACAACTTGGTCAATGTCAGATTTTCGGCAAATATATTCATCGACAGGCTTAGCTACTGTGTTCTCCCCTACTGATCCCGATAAAATATGGGATGACGGACGACGTGACGGACGCAGATATTTATTAAGTTCCGATGATGCCGGTCTGACATGGAACCCTGAATGGATTTTGCCGGGGACAGCTGCGGATATGGTCTGTCTGCGCGATGAACCCTTGCTCCTCTTGGTCTCAATTGCTGATGACGGGATTTACAAATCAGACAACGGAACAGATTTCACAAAAATTGAAAGCATTGAATCAGGTAGTTATAAATTATGCGAGAACGCTGATGATATCCTTATCGCATCTTCCGATCACCTATATTACTCATCGAACAGAGCCGTAAATTTCACAGAATTCACTCTCGGTCAATTTGTCGGCAATACTCCCTTGGGAATTGAAATGAACAGCGGATTTTGGTTTGTCAATACTGCTGAAGCTCTTTATCGATCTGACGATGAAGCAGAAACTTGGACTGAGGTTATTAAATCATCTGATTTTGACCGAGGGAATTTCAAATTCCTGCGAGCCGAACAGAATATCGTTTGGCTTACAACCGGCGGCGGAGGGAAATATCAATCGACAGCATTAAAATCCGAAGATTTCGGTCTGACTTTCGAACCGGTTTTTTTCTGCAACAGCAGTTGGGAAGACACTCAAAATCTGAACGCCGCATGGCTGACCCTTGACTTCAATTGCGGGTGGGGCGGCTCGGCGATAGGATTTGACATTTGCCGCAGCGATCCGAATATAGCTGTTTGGACCGATTACGGCAGAACTCTTGCCACATTTGACAGAGGCGAAACATGGGAAGCTCTGTACTCAAAATACTCCGATGAAGGAGAAAGATCAGCCGGCAAAAAATGGACTTCTCGAGGTTTGGAGGTCACAACTTCATGGGATATGTATCTCGATGGGGATATAACGCAGATCGCATATACAGACATAGGCGGAGCGATGTCAGAGGATCAGGGCAAGACTTGGAAATCTACGCGCGGAAACGGTATTCCCGGCGAATGGCTGAACACAACTTACAACTTTGAATATGATAGTGAAAACTCCACTCTGTGGGGCGGATTTTCCAGTGTTCACGAGATAATCGGGGGTTGGGGTTTTAACTATTGGAATCGTCAGGGAAGCGGCGGAGTCGCACGTTCGAGTGACAAGGGAGACACTTGGGAAGCACTTTCGGAAAACGGTTTGGTCAATAAACCTGTTACATCAATTACCGTTGATTATAATTCTCCGGCAAATAACAGCACTCTGTTCGCTGCCGTCTGGTCGGACTGAATATGGCGTTCCGTCAATGCCGGCGAGAATTGGAC
>JAQIDA010000078.1 GCA_027858275.1 Candidatus Kapaibacterium sp.
AAAGAAGGAGTTAATTGACTTTTTAAGCTGTCAACATTGACCATTGTTTTCAGCTGGTTCATGCCCTTGTCCAATGTTTCTCCCGGACTGAGAACAGCGTCTTTAACATTCTTTAGCATATCACCCGCCTTTTTGAACATATCCATAGGATTGAATCCGCTATCCTCAGAATCAGTCGATGTTTTAGGTTCACTAAATGCTCTAATAGGCTTGGGCTTGTGCAACTTCAATCTTTTTTTATGTTTGACTCTCTTCAGTGAATCCGGAATAGGTCCGCCGCTGTTAACCGCGTAAAGATAAGCCAGACTGAGCATTAGATCTTTGGCATACTCAGTTTTTGGATAGTCATGAATCAATAAACTGTAATAATGATAGGCGCTGTCGTAATTTTGAATATTTCTCTCATATGTCCAACCGACCGAATAAAGTGCTTTTGGAGCGAGAAATGATTTAGGGTAGCCGGTATAGATTTTCATGAACTGATTTATAGCGAATTGGTAGTCGCCGCTGTTACGCAACTTAGCGCCGGATTGATATAATTCCGCTACCGTGTCGATAATAAACGCATCCGTATAACCCAGTCTGACAATAGCGTCCTGTCCGTATTCAGTCAGCGGGAATCTGTGAACGACCAGATCCATCAAGGAGTCAGCCATATAAGGCTCGTCTTGCTCCAAGAATCTCGAGTATACATATAAGTATCTTGCCGAATTAGAATCCAAAGCAGGAGCGACATCGATCGAAGTGCTGTAATAGAAATTGGAAGAGTCACGATTGCCGAGTTGTTCATGGACGCGTCCGAGTTCAAATAAATTCAGAGCTAAAAAACCTCGTAAAGAATCACTTTGTTCTTTTTCATCAAAGTAATCTTGCAAGGGACGCAAAGCTTTTGAACGCTTTTTTTCCCAAGTATTTAATAATCTGTATAATTTCTCAGCTTGTTTTTTTATCGGAGTTCTCTGAACCCTCGATCTTGAAAAATACTTTCTCGCCTGAGAGTACTTGTCATCGAAGAAAAAAGTCGTCGCTCTCTGATAGTAAGAGCCAACAACCGCCTTACTTCCTACAAAAGCAGTATCAGCATGTGCCTCGGCAGCCTTATATTTGTCTTCTTCTTTTTGGAGGTTCATCATAGTCATTCGTTCGGCATAAACATAAGAAAGCCACTCTTCGTTATTGTTGTCGTTTGCCAAACTTTCAAACATCGCTTCTGCTTCGTCAAATCTTCCTAGTTTCGCAAGGCAAGCACCCTGATATAATTGTGATTCGAAATCCTGCACATAGTCAGGGGAATAATTACGAGCCTTTGCAAATAATTTTTCTGCTTTTTTGAAATTACACAATCTATAATGCAGCGCCGCCAAATCAACTTGCCACATTGCTTTCAATGCGTCGTCGTCACTTTGGGCAATGGCTTGTTTGTACGGTCTCGACGCTCCCGCTTCGTCACCCTCATATAATGCAAGTTCAGCTTCGATCCTGAACGCTTCCGACAGAATATCGTATCGTTCCAATTGCCAAGCAATATCCACCGTTCGGGACAGCATGATTTTGCCGGACTCATATTTCCTCTGTATCAACAAGTTGAGCGACATCAGCAAATGTGCGTCAGGGGATTTCTCGCCTGCCGGGTATCTGTCAATCAATTCGCTACACTTTATTTGAGAATTCAGCCATATATTCTGATAAAAATATGAGAGAGCCATCAGATACAAAGTCCCCTCAATATAATCGCTCTTTGGATGATTAGCGAGAATTTTAGAGCCTTTGATAATTATTGAGTCAAGCTTGCGCTTAACCGGTTGACGTTTCTGCTTAGTAATTACAAATGAAGCCAAGAATTGAGGCATCCGTCCTTTAGGAGGATCGGGGAAATTAAACTTAGGTTCCGGAACAAACACTCTGGGCATAACGCGCTTCTTTTCTTCCTGAAACTCAAATTCGTCCTCAACCACTTTGCGAAGTCGTTCTGTATTATAATAAGTATTAAAATAAGTAGTAAAATTGTCCCACTGCCGACAAGCCGGCAAAAGAAGAGGCACTGCCGTAATCAATAATATAAGATAGATAATTCCGTTTTTTGTTTTCATCATTTTACGGGCAATATTTATAAATTCATTTTATCAATCATCATAAGCTGATCGCACAAAAAATACAGTCTGCAACAATAATCGGCTATACCGGAAAAACGTTGGTAAATAACAATTATTGCACAAAACAGAAGCACTCTGACTCTGACAAGAAGCTTTCTCGTTCGTTGTAGATATTGTTATTCTTTAAATCCCCAATTCTGTCAGAACAGTGTTTTAACGCCTCTGTCTGTCAATTGTGATGAATTACCACTCCAAAAAACTATATTGAAGTTTGAGCATTATGCCGCCGGCAGCTTTCTCAATTTTTGTCATGAAATAAGTCTTAAATTCAACCCCCATTGCGAACCGGTCAGTAATTTCTAATGAATATTCCCCTGAAGCCATAATGCAATAGTTCCACTCATGACTTCTAACTTTACTGCCGAACGCGTTGAGAGTTGACCATACATAACTTGTTCCCATCCCTACATTGAATTCAATTTTCCATACTTCCATGTTGAATACCAGAAGAATAGGAATCGCGTTGAGCGACGCTTCATAATCCGTTTTGCCATATTCCTCGGTCTCTTTTGTGCCTGATTCATTAACGATATGAATTCGTGCGGTCTCTAAGCCAAGGTTAAGACGATGATTTGGCTCCCACAGAATTCTCAATGACGGAGTTATACCGCTGAGGGAAAGCTCCGAGAGATCATCATACTTATTAATATGGGAAGTATATCCGCCGGACAATTCAACAGTGAGACTGAAAGTCGAATCAATCTTGCTTTCTTCTTCCGCCCTCGCCCCAGCCGGCAACAAGAAGAGAATCGCGATCAGCGACAATATTCTAACGGATATAGTATTCATAAGCAACTACCGATGGGTGATTGGATAAAATTCCGTCAAATTCGACATCGTCAAAAAACGGATCCATAAATTCAGGTTGATCGAGAGTCCAGACAAAGCAACGTTTGCCTAAACTGTGCATTTTGTCAACCTTGGCTTTTTGTGTCCCCAAAGACCAGCGGGGAGCCCAGATCAGCGATCCCGATTTTTCGGTTTCATCAGTCGACAGTTCGCAAAGGGAAGGTATATTCAGATAATCTACCATATCCATAAGTTCGTCATAAACTAATTCAGACGGCATTCCTATAATAATTTCCATTTCTCTGCCGACAGCCACAGCTTTTGCCATATATTCTGTTTGAATAGGCACGATCAATTCTACCAATCCTTTAGATTTGACATCCAGCCAAATCAACTTCAGATCTGTATCATAAATCGCGGCATCAAGAGCCTCAATAAGCGTCGGTATCTTTTCACCGTTTTTCAAAGTGCCGAAAGTCCGAATTTGAGCCAGAGTATATCTCGCAACTTCGCCTATCAGATATTCCCCGTTGATCAACCGAGTACTGAATTTGTCATCGTGATACAAAATCGGGATATTATCTTTTGTCCTTTTTACATCTATCTCAATTGCGTTAGCTCCCACTCTTTCGGCGTATTTAATTATCTCAACGCTGTTTTCTGAATGGGGGAGTCTGTCCACATTGCGTCCGCCGCCTCTGTGAGCGATGATCCAAAACGGCTTTTTGATGTTAATTGGTCTGATATATTCGAGAGTGATCGCAGCATGTTCTTTGTCATCAGCATCAAAAGAATTTTTGTCTCGAATAAACAAACCTCTTACAATCAGTTTTTTCGGGAAAGTGCCGCCGATCAGATCGAGACTGCCCTCATCTTTCTTAATATTGAATTGCACAAACCCGGTATTGCTTCCGCGAGCATATCTCCAAAACCCTTCAAATATCAGTACCGAGCCGAGAATACCACCCTTAAGAACAATATATTTTTCGTTTTTATTAGTAAAAATAGTGAGATTGTCCTTATTCCATTTGAATATCACCGTATCGCCGATTTCGGTCTTACCCTCACGGACATAATAAATACCGTCGAGAAGCCCCTTTACGTTCCCGGGAATTGAATCAGCTTCGGACAACAAACCACTGTCTCCTATGTCAGGAATACCAACCACGCCAATCTCAGCTTCGCAGGAAAGCATAACTAAAGCGGATAATATTAGTAGTAGTTTTTTCATAGCATAAATTCCAAGATCATTCACTGTTATTCCCAATTATATATTGGTTCGACTGTTGCAGTGTCTCCAATCCATCTGGGTAAAGATGGATAATCGTTTTTATGAAATACTTTCTTGTTGTTGTCAGGGTTTGAGTAATCATCAATTTTCCAATTTTTAATTTCTGAAAGTTCTTCTGCCTCTAAATGGCGCAACTTGCTTTCTAATGCCTCTAATGATGAATCATAAATATCGCCTAAAACATATGAATATTCGAATGTATAAAGCCAAGAATCAAAAATCTTCTGAAGGTCAATATCTTTAAATTCATCCGGAATTGATGTTAATTTGAACAACTCTCTAAATGATATGAATTCACTGAGTATATCATATGGTTTGTCTAATGATTCCAAATATTTCAAAATTTGATCTTTACGAGTAAAAGGTTTCTCTAATTTATCCACAAAGTATTCGTTGGCTTCTTTCAGTTT
>JAQIDA010000150.1 GCA_027858275.1 Candidatus Kapaibacterium sp.
GTATTAAAATCACAATTTATTTAATAAAAATTAAAAGCTTATTTGATATTTCCGATTCTTTTTGCTATCTTGCCAACCCGGCTACCAAACAATACTAATACGTATCGTTAATGATGAATATTTCTTAATAACTTATTGCAAAAAAAATTGATGGATTTCTACCCATTTTTTTGTAATTTGTTTTGATTGAATAGAACAAAATAACGAATTTGATATAATTAATAATACAATTACTCAGGAGATTTGAAGAAGATGAAACAAACAACCGGACAAAAGTACAAAGTAAGATTCTCGCACAGAATGGTAATGTTGGTTTTAGTAGCAACATTTGCCATCTTTTTCTTTCGTGTAGGAGTGCCGTTTGGAGTACAAGCATTCGTTGTTAATCTGTTCCAGCCTTATGGAGAGAAATTAGAAAAAGTTGGTTTTGTTGAATTTCAGGACGGAGTTATGGCTTCGGTTCGGAAAGAAAACGAAAGCAAATTTAGCAAATCGGATATTGTATCGGCCGGCAGTATTAACAAAGAATTTATCTTTGATTTTTCATGGGAAACACGCACAATTGAAGAGCATGGATATGCTAAAGGTAAATGGGAATGGTATGCTAAAGCTCAAGCTCTTGGAGAACATGCTATTGTTTTGGAACCGTGGTACGGTTTTACAATGTTTAGCATATTATTGTCGATATTCCTTGCGGCCTTCTTAACAATGATGATGCCGAATTCTATCGGTTGGATGGCGGTTTTATTCGAACGACAAATTGAGAACACAAAAATTAAAATCAGGCTACAGACAGGTTTCCCTGATGGCATTGTTAACATGTTGATTATGCCTGATAACAACTTGGCTGATTACGATCGTGTTGAAGCTGAAAAAATCTTCCGCTTCGTTTGGGATCGTACCGTTACCGAAGGTGTCGGTTCAGGAATTCAAGGTGTAAGATTTGATGAAGTATTTGATGACAGCGTTGAATTGGTTTCTTTCCGTAATCATTCAGTTTATGCCAGAATCAAAGAATTCTTCTCTGACTTTGTTGTCAAAGAAATCGAAGATGTCAAAGACGGTTTGATATGGCGTAAAAACCATTTATTATTCGGAAAAGGCTTAAGGATCTATATGGCTCATCACTTTACCGAAAAATATTCAAACAATGTAACAGGTATGGCCTACGGTGGTGCTGCGGTTCTTATTGTAGCTATCGGTATTCGTGGTTTGAAATTGATTCCTGCCTCAAGACCTTCATTGATCCTTTTCGCTATTTTGCTTGAGTTCTCCATGCTTGTGCTTATGGCCGTAACTCTCTTCTACACTGAAGAAGAAGAACGTATGGACAGAATGCTCAAGAAAATGGAAGATGCCAGCAGAAGCCAGCTCGAAATTATGCGTGGTCAGCAGTATGATATCCATCAGTTGACAAATGCATTAGTTGGTCAGACTGCAGACATCATCAAGAAAAGAGTTGAACAGTCAATCACTGAATATATGACTAGCGGAGACGCGATGCAGAGTGCTATTGCTGACGAAATCGGCAAGAAAATTATGCGAAGCATCAAAGAGTCTTACATGGATGGAACAAAATAATAATCCCTTAGAATATTGATTCTTCGGATTGATTCAAAACGCGACCAATGAAAATTGGCCGCGTTTTTTTTATTTAAGCTCTTCTTATTACCGGACCTATACAATTTTTTGGAAAAAAAAAGGTCTTCCTATACAAAAGAATTGTTTATTTATTCGACTATAATTTATGAAATTCGCAATCCATGTTTTAGCTGTGCTGTTATTTTCTTTATCAGTTACTCAAGCTGAGTCATATAACATCGAATATATTGATAACGGTATTGTTGTCAAAATATCCAAACCTGAAACCGCGTATAGAAGCAGCACATCTTCTTCCAAATTTCTTTTTGAATTAATGTGGAACAGCGGCAAATTCAGATCAATCAATTCTATCAACCCAACTTCTCTTTTATCATCGAAAATCGTAACCCCGATTTCAGGCGTTAAAAGCGTATATCTCATTGTGACAAAAAAAAGATTATTGGGATACGTCTACAGCGATAAACATCTCGGCACAATGGAACCAAACATAGAATTGGGAGAAACTTTAAGGCAAAGAGATCGAAATATAACACAAATATTAATCAATCCTTTCGGAATTGATCCCCAAGGAAGTTTATACGTCGCCGACGAATTTGAAATTACAATTACATTCTTTGAGAACATCGAACAAACTGATCCTGAAAATATTATCCCGGCTCTCAGAGACGTTCTTAATGATCGGCATTTGAATTCTCTGACCCAATCACCTTCAACAAAGAAAAATTCAGCCAAGCTCTTGCAGGCTGACTGGTATTCACCCGAAAAAGAATATGTCAAAATTGAAACGACGAAAGACGGAATCGCTGTCATCAATGCCGATGATATAATCGCGGCAAATAATACATTCAGCGGCATTAATAACGATCATTTATCGCTGATTTATAAAGGCGAAGAAATGCCCTGTAAGATAATCAACGACAGTGACGGTTTGCTCAATTCCGGTGATGAAATCATCTTTCTCGGCAGCAGAGCAGTAGGGGAAGAAACTTATCATTCTGTCTACACCGGCACAGAAGCATTTTGGCTGACTTATAAGGAATCAGCCAACGGATTGCGCTATGCTGATTTCCCTTCCGGCAACAGTGAAGACCTAATCAAGGACATCACGGTAAAGCATCATTTTGAAGAAGATAATTTATACTCAGTCGGCGACGGCTTTTATAATAATCTCTCAAGAGAAGTAAAAGGCGAGGGCTGGTATATGTTTGAAATAAACGATTCTGACCACGAGGTCTTCGATTATAATTTCATCCTGTCTCCGAGAAACTCATCAAAAATATATTTCTCGGTTGAGGTCAAAGCCAACAGCATTGTTCACAGTACAAAATACACTCCTGACAACCAATTACTCTCCGCAGCAATAAACAATGATTTTGCCTCCGATCACAGCATACCCGTGAGAGACGGGACTAATTTTGCTGTAGATATTAACCCTCTAAATATAATCAGCGGCATAAATAATCTAAAACTAATAAATCGCAGTGATGAATTTGTCGGCAAGTATTTCATAGCCGTGGATTATCTTGAAATAGTCTCCGAGGAAGCACCCTTAGCGTATCAGGGCAAATTTATAGGCGAAACAGAACTGCTCGATAAAGATCTGGCAATCTACATTGGCGGATTCTCCGATAATAATATTATTTTGATTGATAAAAATAATTCATATATAAGCAAAGCTGTCGGAGAAGCCGGCACAACCTTCAGGCTCGGAGCTTCCCCGTCATCAATTATTTCGTTGATGATAAACGACAGTTCCTATATTGACAGCCTCCGGTACGGGATATATACGGCAATGTCACAAGCTCCGGACTATGAGGATATCGAAATAAAATATTTCGACGATATAGACGCTGCGACCTCATATCTGAAATCTTGTCCCGATAAATCCCAAATTGCGCTTGCGGCAAATTCTGACATTTCCGGCAATTCCGCACTGATTACTCATCTTATAAGTCTCGGCAGTTCACTTGCTACGAGTTTGTCTGATCGGGATATGTATGTTATGTCTACAATCAAAGGCAGCTCTGAATTAGTTGAAGACATGAATTCCGACGGTGCTGCGGTACTGTCAGGTTTTATGCCGCATTCAGGCGGCCGGTCTTATGCAATTAAGACAGGCTTAAATACTGCCGAACAATATAGTTTTCAAGCTAATGACAACAGCACAACAGAGCGAGCTGTAGTTTCAGCAGACAGTAAATCAAATCTTATGACAGACAAAACTCAGGCAACCGCAATATATATTTATCATCCATTATTCAAAGAAGCTACCCAAAAACTCGTAGATCACCGTCGCTCGACACTTGATATGAATATCAAAATGATCTCAGTAGACGATATTTTTAAAGAAGCAAACTATGGCAACAAATCGCCTCACGCGATCAAATCATATTTGAGACATGCGATAGATAATTGGGAAGCTCCCGCTCTGTTCTATGTAACTTTCATAGGAGACGCAAGCTGGGATCCCCGCCATAACTTACCCACATCTGTCAACGAAGATTTTATTCCCTCGTTTGGACATCCGGTAAGCGATTTCTGGTATACATCGTTCACAGATATAAACCCGGGCGGACTTCAAGACACTATTGTGCCTGAACTTACAATCGGCAGAATTTCCTGTTCCGACAAAGAAGAAGCTAATCAATTCGTGAATAAAGCCATTGATTATGATCAATTCAAACGTCGTCCTTGGATGAAAAAATTCCTGTTCTTGGCCGGAGGTGATTCAACAGAATCATTTGAAAATTTCTCTTATGGTTTTTCCCGGCGAGTAATGTTTCCCCAATTGTGTGCCGACACGGTTATGATAGACAAAGCTCCTCCGCTGGTTCCTGCTCCGATCAAAGCCGCGGAAATCATTAATGCGATTAATAAAGGAACAGTGTGGATCAATTATGTAGGACATGCCGCAGCTGAAGTCTTTGATATGGACGGCTGGCAAATCGATAAGTTGAGTAATCAAAGCAAGTATTTTTTCATGTCTTTTGTATCTTGTAATTCCGGTGCTTTTGCTAATCCTGCCGTTGAATGTCGAAACGAAAGCTATATTTTTGATGATTATAAGGGAGCCGTGGCCGTTTTCGGTTCTACTAATACAAGCATAGTCGACCAAAGTGTCGCTCTGATGGATCATATGTTCAGGATTATGGCAGATACATCCGTTAGAATCAGACGCGCAGGCGATCTGCTCTTTGCCGCTCGAAACGATGTCAGATTTGATTATCCCGGAAATGAGATGATTATGTTCCAGTACTCATTGTTGGGCGACGTACTCTGTGAGATTCAAATTGCCGACAGTCCTGATCTTTATACTTTCCGAGATAATTTGATTATTGAAAATGAAAAAGGTGAGAGCAGAATTTCAATCGAAGATTCTCTTTTGAGTATTTCAGGTACTGTGTTCAACGGCGGATTCTATTATCAAGGCGAAATTAATGTAAAACTTGTTCATACATATAATGCAGTTCAGATCGAAACAGAAACAACTCTTTCAAATATCTGTATCGGTGCGGATTTTAAATTTGATGTATCAATCAAAGATATGCCCGGAACGCATCAATTCAAACTCATTATTGATTCCGATGAAGTAGTCGACGACGCTCGAAGAAGCAATAATATCGTAGAATTTTCCGTAGAGTCCTTTAATAACGGTTTCTTGACCCTCGATCCGCAGTCGTATTGGAATATCGATGCTGACAATCCTGTCTTTCGCCTTGTTCCGAATATCAAAGAAAACACAGAAACCGAATTTTATCTCGAAATACTCGCTGATGATGAGTCACAATCTCTTCTGCACAGCTCAGTTGCAGATGAAATAACAGTAAACGAAAATTATATCGATTGGAAGCCGACCTATGCTTTCGAGCCTGATATATCATACATAATGACCGCGAAAATCAAATATGTTGATAACGGATCAGAATCTGATATACTCAGAATACCCGTCCACGCGCTCAAAAAGGGAATAGGGGAGACAGCCGATTGGAAACAAAGCACACGTTCAAACCTTGCCGACAATACTTTGAAAGCTCTCACATTGAACGAATCAGGCTTAGTGACTTTTGCCCTCGCGACACATACTTATCATGTCATGGGCGCAAGCGGCGATCATATTAAGGGCTATCCCAGAAATGTAGAAATACTCTATGACGGCAACACAATTTCAAGTACATTTTCAGGTATACCTGTCGGTATGAATATTGTGCATATTTCCGGTGAAACAGGAGAGATCAAGAAATTCTTTTTTGTAAAGACTTGGGAAAAAGATAGTTCTAGTATCGTTGTCAACAGCTTCTTGCTTGATTCAGTTCCTGACGGCGACTATCTGATTTTAGCAACTTGCGACAAAACTTTGAGAAGCTTCTATTACGCGACAGAACCCGAAGGAACACTGGACGCGCTTAGAGCCGGTCTACAACTTTACGGCTCTGAATTAGCCAAAGAAATCCCCGATATATCTTCAGATCCTTTCTCGTTCGTAATTTTTGGGAAAAGAGGCGGAGCCCCCGGCAGTGCAGTCGAACAAATGAATCTTACAGGACTGCAAGCTGTTGTTGACGGTGAACTAATTATTTCCTCCAACAGCGGAACTGTGACCTCAGCTCCCATCGGACCTGCTAAAAAGTGGAACAATATTACAATTTCCGCAAATATCCCGGCAGAGTGCAGCTTGAAAACTGATATTATCGGAATTGACCCGAACTCAAACACAGAAATTCTGATCGATGGTACAGAATTAACAGAAATCGACCTCAGTACAATCGATGCACAGGCATTTCCTACTATTAAGTACATTACTGAAATGTCGCGCGATGACAATAGCCTCGAGCCTTCGATTATTTCATTTGAAGGGTCTTATTTACCCGTTCCGGAATTTGCGATCGTAAAATCAAAATGCTCCGTTGAATATTCCGATGTGATGCGAGGAGATTCAAACTTCGCCGAATCTGTTTTTGAAAATATCTCTCTCAGAACAGACGCCTCCGTAGTTGAACTAAACGCTGACATTCTCCCGACCGGAGGTTATCTAATTGACTATACGACTAATATAGAATCAGTGCTGAGAAACCAAGAGTATTCGAGCCGGTTTGGATATGACAGCGAAACCCTGGCGGATCTGAATTATATTCATTTTTCAGTTAATAAAAACGATTCAATCCGTGAATTATACGCATTCAACAACAGTCATGAACTCGATTTCAGTGTTTATGAAGACAGCGAAAAGCCGACTCTGATCATCAAGTCCGACGGCAAAGAGATTCACGACAGCAGTTATGTATCTCTGCAACCGGTATTCGAAATCGAGCTGTATGATAATTCGCGTATGCCGGTACGAGACAACGCGATAACAGTTTGGATTAACGGAAACGCACAGTGCGATAAATCCCACAGCTGCACATTTACAGACTTAGAGAAAAATATACCTCTGAAAGCCATACTAACATTCAAATCAGAAAACGAGCTTGATTACGGAGTTAATCTCATGAAAGTCGAATTTGAAGACGCTCGCGGCAACAGAGACCAATTATATTATTATCTTCTCGTTTCACAAAACGGCAGTATCAAGAATTTGAAAAACGCCCCCAATCCGGTATATGAATCCACTTCATTCAAATTCGATTTCATAGCCTCAGACAATGAATCACAAGTAACAATCGAGATTCATAACCTTGCCGGCAGAAAAGTCAGGACAGTCAGCGGCAACTGCACGATAGGCGAAAACAACATAGAATGGGACGGAAGAGACAACGACGGCAGAAAACTCGCTGTAGGAGCATATTTTTACATGATGACAATCCAATCCAAGTCCTACGTAGAACCTGTATTCGGCAAGTTGATCATAGTGGACTAATGAAAATGATATAGCATGTTCTCGGAGCATTTCTCCCCACAAAATATGAAATATATAAAACGAAATATTTTGAACCCCTAGCTTTTCTTGGTCAAGATGCTGTATTTGTCAGAGGAACAGTTAAAATCGGAAACTTGCATTGTAGACCTCGAAGCACGTATTGCAGAGCTTGATAATCATGATTCACGCCCTCATATAAAGCCGCTCGGTATTTTGCCGCAGCGGCTTTTTTATTTCGAGATTGATTTGTCAGAATAATGGACAGAATATAATC
>JAQIDA010000182.1 GCA_027858275.1 Candidatus Kapaibacterium sp.
TGTCAGCGGCAACGATGAGTAAATATTCGCCGAGATCGTAAACGTCGCGAACTTTGCCGCGGCGTGTCATTTTCAAATCTTTGAAATCTGTTGCATATACAGCGTTCATAATTTTCCCCCTTGATTATTTATTGATATTAATAAATTTATTTCTAATGTTATCTTTGATTTTAGTACCCGAGAATAATATCTATGAGATGATTCGCATAAGAAAGCGTTGAATATTGCAGCTGATATATCACTCCTGTTATGAATAATACTAAGCCCGTGAACGCAAAACCAACGATATAGACCTTGTAAGGACGAACGTCGAATACAACCGCTGATGAACGAAGTAATCGAAGGAAAACCGTGATCATTATTACTATGAGCAGGATTAACGCGATTGTTACTATAGCAGGAGATAAAGACATTAATCTTGATAGAATTATTGAAATCGGAAGCAACAATAATATCGGAGTGCCTGACCAAATTACTATTGTGTAGGTGTCAATGTAGAAAATTCTGCCTCTCACTAAAGTCGAAGCTAATTTTAACAATCCTGCTACTAAGAAAATTCCTGCAAAAAAGATTAACGAAATTATTACTATAAACAATTCCGGTATCCAAACCAATCTGAAGATTAACTCCTGTAACCGGTTCGCCGGTACGAGCAGCATCAGTATATGTTGCAACATCTCGTCAGTACGATAGAAGTACATTATTGACGATAGGAATATTCCCAAAGTAAACGACACCGCAAGCCCCAATAAGACGGTTTGGACAGATGACATTATTCGCTGATCCCGAATGTCAGCATAAAAATTATAAGGTCTCATTATTGATCTGAACAGATATTCTCTGAAACGTTTGAATCTGTTAATCAGGAATATTATCAAAATGCTTAATGACAATCCGAATATGATGAATGACAGAGGAGCTTCTTCCTCATAACTTCCGGCAAGCAAAAGCGGCTCTTTTTCCTTGTTAAACATAGCCAACATTGTAGTGAATGCGAATCTCGGACGTCTCTGCCTGTCAACTAATCCGGAAGTACATAAATATTGATTCTTGTAATTGATCATCAGAAAAGGATTTTCCAATAAATAATCGTTGAAAGACCATATCAAACTTCCGCTGTAATCCATCGATTGCACGGCATGGAAGAGATTGAACAGATAATTCGCCTGCGATTCAACCGATAAAGGATCGGAATAACCGTTATGATTGTCGGGATGAATGCTCACACCGTAATTAACATAGACAGGGATCTTTGTCGTGAGCTCCTCCATTCGAGTGAGATTAGCTACAGTATTGTCAAATTCCCTATATTTCCCAATGTCTCGAAGACCGATGAAATCATAGCCTTCGATATCGACATCTTCGGAATTGAGCGCTGTCGTTTTATAAATCAAATGTTTTGATTGTTGGCGGAAGAACTTCATTATATAATCTTTGTAGCTGATTGTTCCG
This sequence comes from Candidatus Kapaibacterium sp., assembly GCA_027858275.1. Taxonomy (GTDB): domain Bacteria; phylum Bacteroidota; class Ignavibacteria; order Kapaibacteriales; family UBA2268; genus JAQIDA01. The sequence continues at coordinate 1,453 of JAQIDA010000182.1, forward strand.
GCTGATCCTTCTTGCAAGCCCTCCATAAGCCCCCAAGCCATAAGCGAAGGATGATTGTCGTAGCCAGCTATAAGTCTTCTGGCAACGTTCCGCATATTTTTCTTGATTTCGTCAGAACCTATAAGCAGATTAGGTATATCATATACGGGCATTTCAACCAACATCAGCAAACCGTATTTGTCACAGAGATGCGCAAAATAGGGATGAGGAGCGGAGAATTTAAAGCGGACAAGATTGATGCCGAGTTTCTTCATCAATTTAACATCTTGTTCCATTTGTGCTGCTGTTAAAGTCTGATAATTATCGTAACTGTCCTCAATATAATCCACACCTTCAATCTCAAATTCTCTTCCGTTAAGAAAAATTCGAGGTCGATTGTTCTTATCCATGATTCGGATATCTCTGAAACCGATAATATCCTTGCGATGGTCAATTAGCTGTCCGGACTTAGTAATCTTGAAATTCAATTCGTAAAGATCCGGTGTGCCGGGTGACCATAATCTTAGATTCCAAGCTCTCAATTCAAAGTTCTCTTCAATTATTCTGTCAGAAGAGATCTTGATTATTTTTGAGCTGACCTCAGTAACCGGCTGTCCCGTTAACATGTCAACAACAAAGGCTTCAATTTTCACATCTATGGAATCATTGCTGATTTTTATTGGAATCGAGTCGTTAACCGAATGTCTGATTTTTTTTATATCCGCGGCCGTAACACTAATTTTAGATTTGATTTTGCATGAGCTTAGGTCTCGATTGAACTTTGTTGTGTATTTGACATCGCTTATATGGATTTGGGGAGTCCCGACAAGCATAAGATCGCGTACTATACCGGTATATATTTTTTTCGCAAATACATTTTGGGATTGAACTTGTGCGACGGTGCTTTCCGTCGCTAATACTTTTAGGCGAATTTTATTTACCGTATTGTTCATTTTATTATCAGGGATACGAACTGTAAATGGATTCATACTGCTGAAGTACTTCTCGACATATTGATCGTTAAAATAAACTTCAGTCACATTGTCAATACCGTTAAAACTCAAATACCATGCGTATTTTTGGCGCAGTTCAGGACTAAGCTTGATTGTGCGTTGATATATAATAAATTTTTGTTTTGGTTCCGAACCGGGGACTTCTATAGTTTTGTCGGATGTCGCTTCATCTTCGTAGGAGACCTGCCATTTGCCGGCTAAACTCTGAACAAAACCCGAAGACGAGGGAACGAGCACATCAAGTTGCTCGGCGCTGAATTTTTCGTATTTTTCTGTTGCTGAGCTGTTGTTCAATCCTATGAATGCGAACAGCAAAATCGTCAAAAATAAAAATGGTTTAGCTTTAAGCATAATCCCTCTGCAATCTGATAATTATTATAAATCTCGAAAACATCAAACAGCATCTATTTTTTCAAATAGATACTTTTTTCACAATTACAAAAATACTCTATATCTTTACTTATACCAACTGTGATTTGTGTTTTTTTTAATAAAAAGGGTTTTTTCTAAAAAAAAGGCCCGTATAACAAACAAAAAACGGCGAATCCCTGATAGGAATACGCCGCAACCCCTGCTTAGTTCTCCGCTTATCTGATTTTATAGATTTCGTAGAATTCGGCAATATGTTTATATGCTTTTTCGAGTACTTCTTCCTGTGGAAGTATTACTATTCTGAAATGGCTTGTGCCGGGCTTCTGACCGAATCCCGTACCGGGAACGACCACAACGCCTGTTGCTTTGATAAGCTCAGCGACAAAGTGCATATCGTCTTCAACGTCGATTGACGGGAACACATAGAATGATCCTTTGGGCTTGACCATTGAAATGCCGTCAACGCTGCCGAGCATGTCATTAGTCATTTGGCTGCGACGTTCCAATTTGCCGATCAACTCTTTGATATGTGACTGATCGCCGTCCAAAGAGGGAGCGATTGCGTATTGCATCGGATGGTTGGCGCAGAGTCTTGCTCTGAGCAATTTATTAATAGCTTCAATATAATCACGAAGCAGATTCTGATTGCCGCTTACAATTCCCCATCCGATTCTGAAACCGGGAACGACATAATTCTTAGATAACCCGCTGAAAGTGATTATAGGCGCTTCCGAGTTCAATGCGGCAATTGAGACAAGTTCATTGTCATCAAACAACAGCTTGTCGTAGATTTCATCAGCTAAGATCACAAGATTGTGTTCCAGAGCAACATCAATAATTTGTAACAGAATTTCTTTTGTATAAATCGAACCCGTAGGATTATTTGGGTTGATCAGAACAATTGCGCGAGTTTTGTCGTTGACTTTCGCCTTGATATCTTCGATATCCGGCTGCCATCCGTTTTCCTCATCCAAGAAATATGGATTTACTTCCATTTCGAGCTTGCTCTGAATAGCAGTATAAAGAGGATAGCCGGGAGTAGGCAGAAGTACGTTCTCGCCTGCGTTGACCAATGCGGTCAGACAGATTTCAATCGCTTCGCTGGCTCCGGTAGTGACAAAAATATCCTGAATATTTTTAATGCCCTTGCGTTCAGCGTCTCTTTCAATGGCTTCAACAGCTGCCGGGAGACCTGAAGATGCAGCATAACCGTTCTGATTATCCTTCATAGCTTTATAAGTCGCTTCAATCAGATGATCCGGTGTTTTATGATCGAATAAATTTGGATCGCCGATGTTCAAATAGAGCATCTCTTTACCGGATTTAGCGGTTTCGTTAGCTAATACCACAATATCTCTCACCGCGTATTTAATAGTCGCGGTTCTTGCGGCCGGTATAATTATTTTGGACGACATCTCTTATTTTCTCCTGTTGTTCTGTTTTATTCTGAAAAATATGTTGTTTCCTTGCTGTCCGGAAACCTTGCCGAAGGTAAAGAAACCTTCGGAAGGTGTCGGCTGTCTTCATTGAAGAAAGAACCTCCCCCTATCCCCCTCCTTTGCAGGCGGTGGGACAAGATAAGAATCTTAAAACTCCCCTCCTCTTCCAAGGAGGGGTGCCCGAAGGGCGGGGTGGTTCTTCGTCTTATATTCTTTCAATCAACAGAGCAACTGCTTCGCCGCCGCCGATACACCATGACGCAATACCAAACTGTTTGTCTTTGAGTATCAGTGAGTGAACCAATGTTGTCAAAACTCTTGCGCCTGAAGCTCCGATCGGATGACCGAGCGCAATTGCGCCGCCGTGAATGTTGACTATATCATGATTAATATTCAATTCGCGCTGAGTGATAATCGGAACAGAAGCAAATGCTTCGTTAATTTCGAATAAATCAATATCAGCGATAGTCATATTTGTTTTCGCGAGAACTTTTTTGATCGCTTCAGTCGGCGCGGTAGTGAACCATTCCGGTGCCTGCGCGAATGTTGCCGAAGCTACGATTTTAGCAAGAGGTTTGATGTTAAGATCAGCAGCTCTTTGATCAGAAGTGATTACAAGAGCGGAAGCTCCGTCATCAATAGATGATGCGTTTGCCGCGGTAACAGTTCCGTCTTTTTTGAAGACCGTGCGCAATGCCGGAACTTTTTCAAATTTGATTTTGCCGGGCTCTTCGTCAGTATCGACTATAACTGAACCGCGACGAGATTTGATTTCTACGGGAACCATTTCGTTTGCGTACCAGCCGTTTTCCTGAGCAGCGAGAGCGCGTTTGTAACTTGCTACTGCGAACTCATCTTGTTCTTCTCTTGAAATTTTGCACTCAACAGCGCAAAGTTCGCCTGCGTTACCCATGTGGTAATTATTATAAACATCCCAGAGACCGTCGGCGATCATTGAGTCAACGAGTTCGCCGTTGCCCATGCGATAGCCTGTTCTTGCTTTGGGGAGAATATAAGGGGCGTTGGACATTGATTCTTGTCCGCCCGCAATTGCAATATTTGTTTCATTGAGTCTGATTGACTGGTCGGCGAGCATGACAGCCTTCAAGCCGCTGCCGCACACTTTATTAATAGTCAAGGCGGGAATTGAATTCGACAAACCGGCATAAATTGATGCTTGACGAGCGGGAGCTTGTCCGGCACCGCCGTTGGAAATGCGGGTGTCGTCAAAGCTACTCTCGACGAGTTACTCAGGGGGGCTG
>JAQIDA010000183.1 GCA_027858275.1 Candidatus Kapaibacterium sp.
ACAAAAGCTCGCTGAGAGCTTTGTCGCGAGCGCCGACGGCATCTGACTCGTCGAAATTATTAATCATTTCCGTCACTTCACTATTGAGCAGGAAGGACGGCAATTTTTTATCAGCTTTAGGCACAACCACAAGTGAAGCCGGGTTGCGTTCAATAATTCTCTTTTTTACACAGAATCTGAAGAACGATTTGAGCGCCGCTGTTTTTGTACGAATCGTTGACTTACTAAGACCTTTGTCTTTCATCCAATACAAGAACGGGCGAATGTCGTTCGCTTCCAGTTCTTCAATTTTCACGTTGCCTATGCCTTCAATCTGAAGATAATCATAGAACTGAGCAAGGGCCAAACGATATCCGTCAATCGTATGTACGGAGTAGTTTCTTTCAGCATCGCAATATTCCAAAAACGCGCTGATTCCCTGTTCAAATTTCATAATTATTAACTCCAAAATATTTTCAAAACACCCAAATCATTTAATAGCTGAGCGTTATGTCTTTTATTAACCAAATGCGTGCCGGAAACCCGGATTGTCATTACGAAAAAACAATTGATATCATATTAGAACACATTAGTATTCGCAGTGTTTCATTATCTTCATACTATGTCGGTTTGCCGCAAATTTTTTACTAAATTATTCAGGAAAATTATTATCTTTGCATTATAGGTGATAAAAGTCTTTATCGTTTGCTCGATAATGGTATTCCGTATGAAAATTTCTGATTAATGAAACTAAATATAATATTATAAAATGTTAAATAAAATAACGGGAAAATGATATGTCCGGACACAGTAAGTGGGCTAATATCAAGCACAAGAAAGCGGCAACTGACGCTAAAAGAGGCAAAGTATTCACAAGGATCGGCAAAGAAATTACTATTGCGGCGCGCGAAGGCGGCGGTGATCCTGATGCTAACCCTCGTCTGAGACTTGCCATTCAGAACGGCAAGGCAGTGAATATGCCTAATGAGAATATCAAACGTGCTATCCAAAAAGGCACCGGCGAAATCGAAGGTGTTACTTATGAAGAGATTCGCTATGAAGGTTATGCTCCATTGGGTATAGCTGTCATCATGGATACTGTAACTGACAACAAGAACAGAACTTATGCTGAAATCAGATCCCAATTTGGGAAACTTGGCGGCAACTTAGGTGAGAATAATTCCGTTGCTTGGAATTTCGATCGCAAAGGGATCATCAATATTAAAACCAATGCTTTCTCAGAAGATGATTTGCTCGAACACGTTCTGGATTCAGGCGCTGAAGATTTGCAATTTAATGAAGAAGTATCACAAGTAATTTGTGAAATGAGTGAATTCGGCAATTGCAATACATACTTCGACGACGCCAAATTCGAAGTAGTTGAAAGCCAGTTGGAATATGTACCCAAAGACACAATCAAAATTGATACTGTCAAAGACGCCCATAAGATTTTGAAATTTATCGAACATTTTGAAGATCACGAAGATGTGCAGAATGTTTATTCAAATTATGATATCCCTGATGATATCATGGAAAAAGCAATGGTAGAATAAGAAAATTCTCATATCTCTTGTAAAAATTATCCCCTGTCGAATCACGGCAGGGGATTTTTTTTTGAATACACGCTCCGAATTCCATATATTGGAATATCACTTATGTGAGTCGAAATATTAATAATTCATTTGGCTGATAAATGAGAATTTTAGGTATTGATCCCGGTTCGGTAGTTTGTGGTTACGGCGTAATTGACGCTGAGGGCAACAAATTCACTCTGGTCGAGTACGGCGTGATTGAGGCCAAAAAGAAATACGCGGATTTCCCGAAACGTTTGAAAGAAATTCATATACGAATTGCCGAAGAAATCAAAAGGACCAATCCGGATGAAGTGGCTTTGGAGACAATGTTCTACGCCAAAAACGCTCAATCGCTGATGAAACTCTCGCATGCGCGGGCAGTTGCTCTGCTCGCTGCCGCAATGTGCGATCTGCCTATTGCCGAATACTCTCCGAAAGAAGTAAAAAAATCAGTAACCGGCAACGGAAATGCCGGCAAAGAACAAGTCAGTTTCATGGCGCGCAATTTACTCGGCATAAAAGAATCACCCCGTTTTTTTGATGCTACTGATGCTCTCGGGATAGCAATTTGCCACGCAATGAAAATGAACCTTCCAAAATCAGGCGGCAAATCATGGGAGGATTTTATTAAGAAAAATCCGGACAGAATTGTTAAAATCTGAGTAATTCAATTCATGGAATTGAGTTGTTAATCTTCACGTATAATCTCAAACAAAAAATACGATACTGTTATCATCACACCACAATAAGCCGTAATCATGCCTAAGTTGTCATAAGCTGAACCTGCGTTAACGCCGGTCAATGCCATTTCCGTTGTTTCTATACCAATGATTATCAAAGGGAGCAACACAGGGAAAGACAATGCCGGGAACAGTGCCCCTTTAGCTGAAGCGCGTGCAATCACCGCGGAAATAATAGTAGTTGCCGCGGCAAATCCAAGGCATGACATCAGATGATTCATAACAAACAAGCTGCTGTCAGCTATAGATACTGATTCCGCGAATATGAAAAACAGCAGAACAGCCAGACTGTTCAGCGAAAGACTAAGCACTATATTAAAAAGCAATTTGCCGAGATATTCTGACCCGGCCGTGACTGTGATTTTCAATAAGAGAGATGTTCCTCTTTCTTCTTCACTGACAAAACTTTTTGACAGACCTGTCATTGATCCGAAGAACATAATCACCCACAAAATACCTGATGTCAAACCGGGACTCATTGTCTCGCCTCCCGATGCTATAGCAATCATTGTGACAGCTGTCATAACGAACAATGCAAATGAAGAAATTGCGTAGCGAGTACGAAACTCACTGCGAATATCCTTCATAAAAACTGCCCACATCTGACTCATTTATTCTCCGTTAGGTCTTAGTTCATTTGAAATATATACTTAATACCGATATTAAAAGAGAATTGAGATAATGCCCAATCACCGTCATCAATCATACTGCTGATATAAGTTGTAAAATACGATTCCGCATAAGCAATAAAGTTTTGATTAATCCGCTTATTCAGCCCTATCCCGCCGAACAAACCGAATTTCATACCGCTTAATGATGACAATGTTTCCGGATAACCAGGTTCCTTTATAGTACTCTTCCCGTTAGGATAAACAAAATTCCCCGGACGAATAATTGATTTAGTGTACTCAATTTCATCGTTAATATTGAAGCAGACATTCATGCCGCCCTTTATATAAATAGATTTTTTCCAATACCATTCTCCGGCGAAAGCGATATTCAGGAAACTGCCGTTTAGTTCAAGAGTCCTGGATTCTTGGAAAGGAACAAGTTCTCCTTTGAATCTGATTTGAGAAGTCATGCTGTCGGGAGCGTTGAGTGTTGCATGTTGATCTTCAAAAGATATACGAGCGGATATAACCCATTCGGGCCCGATCCTTCTGCCTATATAAACTCCTCCAAAACCGCCGAATGAACCGTCTTCGCCAAATTCTCCCTGAGCTGCAATATCAGCTGTAGAAGAAAATCCTGCGTTGTGGAAGTTATAAGACAATTTGCCGAACAAACCTAATTGTATTCCGGGGTCAGGAGCGCATTCATCGTTTAAGCCCTCAGAAAGACTATATTCAAATCTGTCTTTATCAACGTTATAAGAATAACACACAGTATAAACTGCATTGTTGCCCTCAACGTCAAAAGCCTCAATAACAGCTCGTCCTGCAATTCCGTCGTCTTCAGCTTTGAAGCTAAGGAGAGCCTGTGGCATTCCGCCTTCGATTTTCGGAATATTCGGAATTACTCCCTCTTGAGACAGTACAGAAATATTTCTTAAGCCGGTATCATCCAACCTGTCATCGCGAACGATCACAGATAAAAAGTCAGTATCCTTCTTAGCGTCTGCGTAAGGAGGCGTTGTATCAGCAATAAATTCATATTCAAAAAACGATTGTCCGCCCATATTGCCGTAAGCGTCATAAGCGTCTTTCCCATACCCGAATCCATAAGAATACATACCGAAAGGCTCATCCCCTTCGATCACGTGTGAACCATAAGGGATAGAGATATACGCAATTGAATAACGACTTATTCCAAGCGGCTTAAACATTGATCGGTTGAGCAATACATAGTCAAGTTTTATCGAACCGATCCCGGAAGTGGGTACAACCACGTTTATATAATGTCGCCATTCGCCTTTGATCGGAGTGGCAAATCTGTATTTATGCAAAAATTGCAGAGTCGGACTGACAAGCAACATCATCGGATCTCCTATTGAGTCTCCGTCGCTGAGTCCGTGAGAATACTGAGAAACAAGAACCGGTTTGGTTGCTGAAATCTGCAGGGATTTGTTCCTGCGAGCCTCAAAGTATTCGCCCGGTTTTAAAACGTCCACAAGCGTTGTATCTTCAAAAATCCTGGTGTCATCTTCATTTGCAAGTACACGATAAGTATAATTCAATCGAGTTTTAAATTTACCCAGGAAAAAGTTTTTACCCCAAGAAGTAACAGGCGGCAACTGCTCAACCAAATGATTGCAAGCAATTGTTGAGCTCGGCACATAAGCACATTGATGCCCGCTAAACACCGCAATTTTTTTATCTGCTTTGATTAAAGATCCGGTTAAATCGCAAGTACTTCGACTTTCATATTTCGCCTGAACTTGGTAGACTTCGCCCTTTTTCAATCTGACAGTATAAGAGATGCCTCCCGGGAATTTTTTTGTATTAACCGTCGGAGTAATAGTCACGTTAGTATTGTTTTCAGTCGCGATTACGGCAAATTGTCCCATCAGTTGTACCGCTGCTATATAGCACATCGCTCTATATTCATATCCGAGCACATTTACAGGCAGACCGAGGTAAGTGTCCGTAGTCTGATGACGCCGATTCAATCCATAAACTGAGATAGGTAAATCGGAAGTAACATGAACTGATAAATCATCAACGGTACCGCTCCCGAGCAATTCAGCTTTTGGATTCAAACGAATGCCGATAACAGTATCTCCCGGAATATCAAATTCTTCTGAATACTTAAGACCGGCAATTTCAATTTTTACTTTAGTGTCATTATTTCCGGTAACAAACAGTTCCAGATGAAGCAAATTATTTTGAGATGTTGATTC
>JAQIDA010000216.1 GCA_027858275.1 Candidatus Kapaibacterium sp.
GATATGAAGTACAATATCGAAAAGGCTCCCACGGGAGACAGGGTCACAAGGTTTTTGGAAATATTTTCCATTATCCTTAAACATTCGAATTATCGTCCCGCTTTGGAGCAATATGTGAAAGTAAGCGCGAAATGCTCTAAATGTACGGCTGCTTGCCATATCTATCAGGTAACTGAAGATCCGGAACATATCCCATGCTATCGTTCGGAATTGCTACTGAGTGTTTACAGAAGATATTTCTCTTATGAGGGATCACTCTACGGTCGTTTATTCGGCGGTTTCGAGCTGACGGAAGAGCACATTGACGAAATGGCTCAGGCCTATTGGACTTGCACCGCTTGCAGAAAATGCGTTCTCGAATGCCCTATGGGAATCGACCACGGCATGATAACTCACTTGGCAAGATATATTCTCGCTGAAATGGATATATCGCCCCGCGCTCTTATTATCTCTACAAGAGCACAACTTGAAGGACCTACTCGCAATACTTCCGCAATTCCTTGGATCGGAATGGCTGATTCAATCGAATTCCTTGAGGAAGAAATTGAGGAAATTCACGGCGTCAAAGTCAAATTTCCGATTGATGTCGAAGGAGCTGAATACGTATTTTTCAGTCCTGTATCGGATTGGCTGATGGAAGCTGAAACTCTTATGGGTATAGCATGCGCCATGCACGCCGCCGGAGTCAGTTGGACATTGAGTTCTCAGTTTAATGACGGTATTAACTACGGTCTCTTCTACAGCGATCTTGTTCTCGGTCGAAACCTGAAAATGATTGAGGGCGAAATGCGCCGCCTCAAAGGAAAAAAAGTGCTGATCGGAGAATGCGGACACGCCAGCAGAAGCGCAACCTTCCTCAAAACATATTGGACCGGTGATGACTGTCCTCCCGTAATCAATATACTGGAGCTTACGGACGAATGCATGAAAAAAGGAAAAATTAAATTAGATCCGAATATCATAACTGAACGCGTTACTTACCATGATCCCTGCAATTTGGCAAGACAAGAATGGGTCGTTGAGCAACCGAGAGATATTATCAGAACTTTCTGCAAGGATTTTGTGGAAATGACTCCCAACAAATCCGAGCAGTATTGCTGCGGCGGCGGAGGCGGTACGGTATCAATTGATGAAATACGCAAATTCCGTACTAAAGTTGGCGGCAGAGTCAAAGCCAAACAAATCAGGGATACAGGAGCTCACTATGTAATCGCCCCTTGCGCCAACTGCAAAAAACAATTCAAGGAATTGATGGAAGATAACAAGGTAGACGGCGAACTCGTAGGCTTGCACGATCTGATTCTGAAAGCAATTTTGTTCGAAGAAAACGATTTCAAACCATTTGTTTCAGATGTAGAATCTGACTTTTAATACTGATATAGACGATAATTTATTAATGAAATAATAAAACAATGAATAATAAATAAAACAGGTTTACTAATGGACAATCTTCTTGAATTCGCTAAGGGTCCGCTGTTTCGTTTGACCTTTGCAATTATGATTCTCGGTCTTATTCGCATGGTCGGCCTTGCGATTATGAACGGCTTAGAAGCCAAGAAATTAGCATCGGACACAACTATCGCAAAAAAATATGTTCGAAAATTGACATTCGGATTTATACTTCCAATCAGGGCTTTCCGTACGAGACCTCTGTATGCGGCAGTATCAATACTGTTTCATATTGGTTTGCTAATCACGCCGGTATTTTTATTCGACCACTCATTACTATTTGACAGAGCGGTTAATTTCAGTTTGATGGATATTTCTTTGTCAAAAGAATCGGCTGACATGCTGACGATGTTAACAATAATAAGCGGGATTTTGCTCGTAATTATGCGTGCCGCTACAAAAACTTCTCGTTTTCTGAGCAGACGACAAGATTTCGTTTGGCCTCTGTTGATTGTCGTACCTTTTATTTCAGGCTTTATTTGTGCTAACGCGGCAATGAGTCCTGACGGGTACAATGCAGCAATTTTAGTTCATATACTCAGTGCGGAATTAATTTTCATAATTCTTCCGTTCTCGAAAATAGCTCACTGTGTATTGCTGCCGTTCAGCCAATGGATCACCGCACGATCATGGAAATTCATTGCTAAAGGTCCGGAAGACGTTGTAATCGCACTCAATAAGGAAGGAAAACCATTATGAAAGCAATACTAACAGACGTTACTAAATGTATAGGATGCGCAGCCTGTGTGACGGCATGCAAAGAAACAAACAACTTGGATAAGGGCAAACCTCGCGAATGGCAAAAATCCGACGGATTGTCTTCAGATAATTGGACTTCGGTACTTAGAAAAAATGATACTTATATCAGAAAGCAATGCCGCCACTGCCTCGAACCCGCTTGCGAATCTGTATGCCCTGTCGGAGCGTTGCACAGAACAGAATCAGGTGCGGTAGTCTATGATGAAGATAAATGCCTCGGATGTCGCTATTGTATGATGGCTTGTCCTTACGGGATTCCTCGTTACGAATGGGACAGCCCCGTGCCGTATATCCGCAAATGTATTATGTGTCACGACAATATCGCCGCCGGAATCATTGACCAACCGGCCTGCACAAATATCTGCCCGACTCAAGCGACAATTTACGGCAACCGTGACGATCTGATCAAAGAAGCCAAAAGAAGAATTAAATCCGATCCCAAATATTTAGATCATATATACGGTGAAACAGAAGTCGGCGGAACCAATGTAATATATATTACATCCAAAGATGAAAAACTGGATTTCCTGACATATTATACCAACCGATTGGGCGATCCCGAAAAGAAATACGGTTATCCTGATATAACTCAATCAATTCCCGAAACAACTAAAATCGCAATGAAAAGTGTTCCTCCGGCATTCCTCGGTATGGGTGCTATAATGACCGGAGCGTATTGGATTGTGCAAAGAAGAATGAAGATTGAAAAAGCAAACAAAGACGCAAACAAAGTAAATAACGACAAAAACAATGAGGTTGGCAATGGATAGAATAAGCAAAGCAAAGTCCGTTCTGTGGATTATTCTCGGAATTGCCGGAGCGGTGGGTATCACAAGATTTATTTTCGGTCTCGGTGTCACAACCAATTTGACTGATAATACTCCTTGGGGATTTTGGATCGGTTTCGACGTTATGGGCGGAGTGGCTCTTGCAGCGGGCGGTTTTGTAATCGCCGCAATCAATTATATTTTCGGCAATGAGAGAATGCACCCTATCAGCAGAGCCGCCATACTTACTGCTTTCCTCGGCTATATAGCCGTAGCGGTTGGTTTGCTGTTTGACCTTGGTCTTCCGTGGAATATCTGGCACATGATGGTATTTTGGAATCCGCACTCTCCCCTATTTGAAGTCGGCTGGTGCGTTATGCTCTATCTGAGTATTCTTTTCTTGGAATTCGCGCCGGTAATATTAGAAAAATGGCCGGAACGCAAATTGCTCGCGAAAATTCACGCAATGTTGGAGAAAGTTAAAATCCCGATCGTTATCGTCGGTATAATGCTGTCGACCTTGCACCAATCATCATTGGGCAGCTTGTTCCTTGCGATGCCTTTCAAATTGCATCCAATCTGGTATACGCCTATACTTCCCGTAATTTTCTTTGTATCGGCTATCTGCCTCGGTTTAACAATGGTTATGGTCGAAGGACTTGCCACAAGCTACTTGTATAAAAAAGAAGAACATCCTTATGTATTGAACACTCTTCGTAAATCCGCTATCGTCATGCTGTTGATCTATGCGGCATTGCGTTTCGGAGATATATTCTACCGAGGAGCGGATAAATTGTTGTTTACAGGAACAGCATCGATTCTTTTCTGGTTGGAAATAAGCTTTACGCTCATTATACCGTTGATCATATTCTCAACAAAGGGAATCAACAAAAAAGTATCATGGATGTTTGTCGGTGCGTTTTCGGGAGTATTCGGTATTGTGATGAATCGTTTGAATGTCGGCGGTATCGCCCACGTCAACAACATTGCTGAATCAGCTACTTTCTACCTGCCGTCATTTACCGAAATAACTATTTCGGCCGGTGTTGTATCGGGTGCTGTTCTAATATTCTTCTATTTCATTGAGAATTTCAATGTATGGGAAGAAAAACCTGTCGACGGAACTTTGGAAGTTAAATCCATTCCAAAATTCTCGAGCAACAAAGTCTATCTGGGTTCTACAAAAGTGACAAACAGAATCAAGTTTTCATTCTTTTTTGTCATTGCTTTTGGCGTGACATTCGCTTCAATTTCGGGCAGTACTATTGAGAATAAAGGAATTGAAGAAGTTAAGGTTACAAAAGCTCGCGGAGGCGACACTTTGATCATCGACGGCAACCGTGACGGATTCGCAGTCACTTTCAAACATGAATTCCACAAATCCAAGAACATCGAATGCGGATCTTGTCATCACATGAACAAACCCGGCGATAAATCAACGGGTTGTTACGAATGCCATTCCGGTATGTATTCCGAAGGAGACGGATTCAAACACGACTGGCACAGTTCATCGGCCGGAGCAGGTCAATCATGCTTCAAATGCCATGACCAAAATGTCAGCAAAGGCAAGGGATTCATCAAATCAATCAAGAAAGCCAAAGATCTGTGTCTTGAGTGCCATGAAGATATGTTTGTGAAAAACAGTAACATAGACAAATATGAGACATTCAAAACCGCGTCTTATGCTGACGCCATGCACGGTCTCTGCGTCAATTGCCATGAAGAGACGCTTAAAACGGATTCAACATTGAAAAGATTGAAACCTAATCTTGCGAATTGCTCCAATTGCCATAAGGACGACTATGAGTTGAAAGTAAAACAAATGAGAGGGAAAAAACTAATGAACAAATCGGTTATTCTGCCTTAGAATATTGGGAATTTTTGAACATATTTGACTATCTTTAGTCAAAGCTTATTAATATCGGAGCAATAGAATGAACAGCCATATATCAAATCTTCTGGAGAAGCAACTTTACGAGTTGATACCGTCGAACCTTGTGGTTATCGACAGGGAATACAATATCGTAAAAGCTAACAAGAATTTCTCTGACTATTTCGGAGAATATACAGGAAGAAAATGTTATGAAGTATATAAAAAGAGATCCTCACCGTGCAGGCATTGCGGTGCTGCTGAAGTTTTCAGAACAGGCGAAGTCATTGTCTCGAACGAAGAAGGGATAGATAAAAACAACAGAACTTGCTTTTATGTTGTGCACCTTGCACCATTAAAAGAAGAAAACGGCGAAGTAAATTATATCGTGGAAATGTCGACCGACGTTACGGAAACAACAAGGTATCAGCATCAATACAATATTCTTTTTGAAAGAGTGCCGGGATTTATCTCGGTCATCGACAAAAATTACAATATCATCAGAGTAAATAAAAAATTAAGGGACACTTTCGGCGAAGTAAACGACAAAAAATGCTTCGAAGTGTATAAAAAACGGGGCCGTAAATGTAAAAACTGTCCTGCTGCTCAAACATTCAAAGACGGCAAAGATCACGTTTCTTATGAAACAGGAAAATCAGATAACGGTGAAGATACTCAGTATTTTGTCAATACTACTCCTCTTTCAATGAAAGGCGGCAAAGCCTCTTTGGTTATTGAAATCGCAACCGATATAACAGAGCTTGTACAATTGCACAAGGAAGTTCGGAAATTGAACGATTTCTTCGTAACTCTGATTCGGCATTCATATTCAGCGATACTCGCTGTAAACAAATACGGAAAGACTGAAATTTTCAATCCTGCCGCAAAAGAATTATTCAATTGGGAATCATTCAAAAAGCCAGTTTCCGGGCAAATTGAAAAAATGATGCCTCCCGAATTTTTCGAAGAATCAGACGGAGACGGAAATATCATCAGCGGAGAAATTGAGGTGCGAGACTTGCATAATGAACTCATCCCTGTTCGCATGAAAGCCGTGGAATTGCGCAGCAAAAAAGATGTCCTCGGAAGAGTTGCTTTTATGCACGACCTGCGATCAATAAAGGAATTGGAAAAACAGAAAATTGATGCCGAGCGTTTGGCCGCTGTAGGGCAAACTGTTGCCGGTTTGGCTCATACTATCAAGAATATGCTTATGGGTCTTGAGGGCGGTATGTACATGGTTGATACCGGGCATAGGAACGGCGACGCTGACAGGATAATGGAAGGATGGGAGGTATTGCAGAGGAACTTCTCAAAAACAACGACTCTTGTCAAAGATTTTCTTAGTTTCTCGAAGGGCAGATTGCCTGAGCTTACTGATGTTTCACCCTATAAATTAGCGAAAAACCTTATCGACTTATACAGCGACGCTGCTTTGAGACAGAATGTTCATTTGACTTTGGATCCGAGCTCTAAGAAAGTTCGTCATGCTCACCTTGATCCGGACGGTATGGAAGCATGCCTGACAAATTTTGTTTCCAACGCTATTGATGCCGCCACTCTCAACAACATAAGTGAAGGTCATGTAAAAATCAAAGTTGAGGACGTTGACGGATATCTGATATTCGAGGTAGAAGACAACGGAGTCGGAATAGAACCCGATATTCGAGAAAAAATATTCACGACTTTCTTTACGACAAAGGGCGGAAACGGTACCGGACTCGGATTGTTGACAACCAGAAAAATTGTTACCGAACACGGAGGAGTTATTGAATTCGATACTGAACCCGGAGAAGGCTCCGTATTCAGAATCAAATTGTCACGCGAAGGATTAGAATCCATTTGGAAAGAAAGCTGCAAAAACAAAAAGAAAAAATGATTTTTTCATAATTTTTGAGATTAATTATGGCTAGCTCAATCAATAAAACAATTCTCGTTATAGACGATGAAGAAGATGTACGGAATTATCTGGAAACAGCATTGCTTGATGCCGGTTTCAAACTTATAACGTCCTCCAACGGGTTTGAAGGCTTGGGAAAAGTCAAGTCCGAAAGTCCTGATCTTGTATCTCTTGACCTGGTTATGCCCAAGCATTCAGGTGTAAAATTTCATTATGAGATGCAAAAAGATCCCGCTTTCAGAAAAATACCAATTCTGATTGTTACGGGTCACGCTCGAGATGATCTCGGGAAATCAGATTTTGATTCACTTACAATGCAGGGTCCGGGTGTCTATTTAGAAAAACCTGTATCACCTAAAAAGTATGTATCGAAAGTTTGCCAATTGCTCAATATTGAAGTCCCTGCGGATTTTGTCCTTGGCAACGATGATCCTGAGGAAATGCGCAACGAATTATTCAGCTCGCTGGCCAACGCTGATCCGGAACTGCTGAAAAGAGCATTAGACGCGCTTAAAAAGAAATAGGACGATTGAAAATAATGTTTTGTAATAAAATTAAAATTGTAATTTAATTCAAATAACATATAAGGAGTATTATTATGTCTGATCCATCATCAAAAACAATTCTTATCGCAGACGACGAACCCGATGTACGGTCGTACATGACTGTATTGTTGAAAGACAACGGCTACAATATCATTTTAGCGGAGAACGGCAGAGAGGCTTTTGAGAAAGCCGTCTCAGAGAAACCTGATCTTATTTCACTTGACATATCAATGCCTGAAGAATCAGGAACTAAGGCATTCAAAGATTTGCAAGAAAACGAAGTGACAAAGGACATTCCGGTTATTATCGTAAGCGGCGTTGATCCGAGATATGAAGCATTTTTATCCAAGAGAAAACTAATCAAGCCTCCGTCAGGATATTTCGAAAAACCAATTGACAGAGAAGAATTTCTCAAAAAAGTTGAAGAACTGACTAAATGAAATGAAAATCACTTAGACTTTCAGATCTTTTCCAAAAATGAAGGCTGTATAATAT
>JAQIDA010000261.1 GCA_027858275.1 Candidatus Kapaibacterium sp.
GTATAAGGAGAAGATATCTATGAAAGCAAAATTGATTGGCTTATTAATCTTAGTCGCCTTAATTATGGCTGTGCCCACACAGGACGTTGAAGCCGCAAAAAAAGGCGCAAAATCAGTTAACTCAGTTGTGTCCCTCGGTCTGGGAATAAATACTATTGATATCATGTATGAAAAACGGATTAGTAAATACAATTCCTTCACAGCAAAAGTTGAATATTATCATCGTTATGAGAATTGGGACGGTTTCGGTCTAAAAGCTTCATATCGTTGGTATATTAAAGATATTATTCAAGACGGAAAAAGCCCGCTTGAAGGTTTGAGTGCAGGTCCTTTTGCAAGATATACTATGTGGAGCTACAGCGCGGATAATTTACACGCATCGTTTGACGGAGGCTCTTCTATGGCAATCGGCGGAGAAGTTTCTTATAAGTGGTTGTTTGGCGGTAAATGGACTGTAGAGCCATTAGTGGAGATTGGCATATCTTTGACAGATCCTGATGGATTCGGAACTATGTCACCATTTGGTCTTACTGTTAGTGTCGGATACGTTATTGACTAATCTTATTCTGTGATCTAATCTCTAATTACAAAGGGCAACTCTCAATGAGGGTTGCCCTTTTTTTGTATAAACTGTCCGAATTAATCGTCCTGTTTATCCCGTAATTCTTCTCATAAAACTCGAAGAAAACTTCGGATCGATATATTTTGAAAATTCTTCCCATTCAGGGTAGAAAAGCATAAAATCATCTGCGGACATACGCGCGTCCTTAGCCGGATATAAAATCCCGCCAGCGTCTTTGACCATAGTGTCGATTTCATTCAGAGCCTTCAAAGTCTTTTCACCGTTAAACCGGAAATCTACAGCCATTGTTACTCCCGGGCGAGGGAAAGAAAGCATCCCGGGCGATTTAATATCGCCGAATGTTTTCAAAACCGTCAGGAATGAGGACATTCCCGTAGAAGTAATTTTTGCGATGATTTTACGAATCGCTTCGCGATCGTTGCCGAAAGGAATTACAAATTGATATTGCAAGAATCCGTTTTTCCCATATGCTTTTTCCCAGCCGTTAACAGCGTCTAAGGGATAAAAGAACGGATTGTAGTGAACAACAGCCTTTTCGACTTTGTTGACCTGTACGTTGAAATACATAGTATTAAATGCCAATACAGATGCCTTGTTGATGAAAGGAGCATCGAACGGAAAAGGAATTGCTCCTTCTTTGGGCATTTCCGGAATATCATGTATTGCCGGATCAGCATGATTGCCTCGACCGTAAAGTCCTCTTCCGAGACCTGAACCCGTCGCGGTGCAATCTACCCATGAAACGGAATAATCAAAATCAGCTTCCGATTCATCGTTAATATCATAGAATTCATCGAGACCGCTGAATTTAATGCTTTCCATCGCTATGAACGGAGATGTAACTTTTATAACTTTAAATTCCGCCCAAATAATCAATCCTGTAAGACCCAGTCCGCCTATAGTAGCGCGATATAATTCTGAATTTTGTTCAGCTGAGCAGATCAATTTTTCACCGCTTGAACGCAGCAATTCAAACTGAGTTACATGGCAGCCGAAAGTTCCGTTCTTATGATGATTCTTTCCGTGAACGTCATTGGCAATTGCTCCGCCTATAGTGATAAGCTTTGTTCCCGGAGTTGAAGCAAGGAACCAGCCGCGAGGCACAATAAATTTAAGCACTTCCGCCAGAGTGACACCGGCTTCACATTTGAAAAGCCCCTTTTCCGTATCAAAACTGATAAACTTATTTAGTCCGCGCATATCTATTATTACTCCGCCGTCGTTTTGACAGGAATCTCCATAGCACTTACCCAAACCGTAAGGACGGATCATTTTGTAAAATTGGCTCAAATCAGGTATCTCGTCTCTCCAGAAAACTCTCTTAACTTCAGACGGTTTGTGATTCGGATAGCGTCCGAAAGAACCGTAATTATCTATACTCATATTGTAGCTCCGATAACAAGAATTAAAACAATAAAGCCCACTATATAGCTCACGGGATCTTTGCTTGTGAAAACAATAGGGTCGTCGTCCATTTGTCCGCGAGTAGCAATAAACCAAATTCGCGAAATCCAGAAAAGCAGGCACAACGCGACCGGCCACAAGAACTCAGGAGTGCTGTACAAAGGCGCGACTTCACTGCTGTTGACATATAAAGTCAAAATCATAGCTGAAATATAGCCGCTTGCCATTCCAAAAATTTGTATCAAATTTATATCAACGGTCTCATAACCACGTCCGTTCAATTTCGTTTTGTTTTCCTCAATCATCACTTTTATTTCCGTAAATCTCTTTACCATTGCGAGGCTTAAGAAGAAAAATATAGAAAAGGCGAGCAGCCACGCTGACATAACTACATCAACAGCTAAGGCGCCGGCAATCAATCTCAATGTATATAAGCTCGAAAGTGTAATCACATCAACAATGACGATTCGCTTCAGTACGAAAGAGTAGAAAGTCGTTAACACAAAATAAACTCCGAGTGCAGCCGCAAAATTTGCAGGCAACAAGAAAACAGCAATCGTCGCGCCGCCGAGTAAAAGCAGGGGAGAGAAGATCACAGTTGACGGAATAGACAATGCTCCAGAAGCCAAAGGGCGTTTTCGTTTTCGAGGATGCAATCTGTCCGAAGTCAGATCAAGCAAGTCGTTCAATACGTAAACAAAGGAAGCCGTCATGCCAAAAGCAAAGAAAGCCAATACTGATTGACCTATTAGACCGCTGTCAAGCCTGTGAGCCAGCAGCAGCGGTATAATTACCAACAAATTTTTCAGCCATTGATAAATTCTTAGTTCTTTGATTATCAACCGGAATTTATTATGCTCGTGTTTAAAAACTTTCGAGACATTTGTGATGGATTTTACTTTTTTCAGGAAAGAATCTGAAGGCTGAACGACTAAAGCATTTGCGGCAAACTTCCAAACTTTGAAATCCGCTTTGCTGTCACCGATATAATCAAAGCCCTTTTCGCCGTAGAGATCGACGAGAGCTTTGCGCTTATTTTCGGATCTTAGATTATGTTCCGCTGAGCTTGCGAGAACTTTGTCGAATATACCCAGATGTTCCGCAATGGAATCAGCGATGCGTTGTTGAGTAGCCGTCGCGAAAACAATTTCTCTGCCTTTTGCTTTTTCCTCTTTGATGTAGTCCAGTACATCTTCGCGCCAAGGCAAAGCAGCCGGCTCGGGTATCGCGATATCAGCGATCTTCTTTTTCAGATTCGCGCGACCCTTCAGAAGCCATAAGAGCATCAAAATGAGATTAAACGGATTGATTTTCGCTGCAGCTAAAGCAGATTCTAATAAAGTATCCGTAGATATTATCGTTCCGTCCAAGTCAACGCACAGAGCGTTCATATTGTTGTTTTCAGGCACTCGATTCTTTCATTTTTGAAGCACAATTACTTATGCTGAAAAACATTGTGTAAATTTACGAAATTTTCTTGTAATAATTCTTATAAGTGCTAATAATTGCAGCTGCTACGTCTGAGTGTTTTGCCGTTTGCCATAATAGCTGTGGGGGAGTCCTGCGAATATAAATAAAAAGCCGCCCGGCAAAAAGTCGAACGGCTATAATAAATTTTGCGGCTAATATCTATTCTTTCGTGTCGGAGATTTCTTCAGGTTTCTCTTCAGTCGGCGTATCATTAAGTTTCATGCTCTTCATCGCGTTCAATGTTTTAAGATTGATAGGAGGCAATTCTTCGCCGTTGAGAAGCATATCAAGTTCTTCGCCTTCAAGCGTTTCCCTTTCCACCAACAATTTCGAAAATTTATGTAATTTGTCGATATTGTCTGTTAAAATCTTAGTAGCTAAGTTATTGGCGTCAGTTAAGATTCTCCTTACCTCAGTATCAATAAGTTTGGCAGTGTGTTCACTGTGATCCTTGGGTTGAGACATCTCTCTGCCTAAGAAAACTGAATCCTGATGATGAGCAAGTTTTACCGGGCCCAAAGCATCAGACATACCCCAATCACAAACCATACTGTGAGCGATTTTAGTTGCGTCTTCCAAATCCGCTGCTGCTCCGGTATTCATCTTATTAAACACAAGTTTTTCGGCAGCGCGACCACCCATATCTATGACAATCTTCGATTCCAAAAATTCTTTAGTCATCGAATGAACATCTTTTTCAGGCAGGAACGAAGTTAGTCCCAAAGCTCTTCCGCGAGGAATAATAGTTACTTTG
>JAQIDA010000288.1 GCA_027858275.1 Candidatus Kapaibacterium sp.
CGAAACAATGATCGAGTTTCTCAAGCAGAGGACTTATGACCAGCTTCATATCATAGTAATCTATAACCATGCTTTGCTTGTTCGGTTCGCCTTCGAGTTCCACACGCATCTTGTATGAATGCCCGTGAATATTTCTGCAGAGACCGTCGTGATTGGGCAGACGATGGCTCATTTCCCAATCAAAGTTCTTAGCGATTTTCGTTTTCATGATTATTTTTTATCCGATTTTATGTGTTTCACGTTGATAACTGAGCTCAGGCCGCCTCTTGTTCCCCATTCGCTGATTACTTCCATTTCCAGCGGATCGCAGGCTTCAACTAGATCTTCGAGAATCTGATTCGTAACAGCTTCGTAAAAAATTCCTTTTTCACGGAATTCAAGATAATAGTATTTCAAAGCTTTGAGCTCCAAACATTTTTCGCCGGGAATATATTTAACCGTCATTACCCCAAAATCAGGCAAGCCTGTGATCGGGCAAACTGAAGTAAATTCAGGGTTCACATGAGTAATCGTGAATTTGCGGCCGGGGTTCGGGTTCGGAAATGTTTCTAATCTTTCCACTTGTATATTCCTTAGATATTTATTCGTCTTTTCAATTTAATTTTTGATCCAATATATTATATTTTTCAAAAAAATCAAGACGTTTTAATTATTTATATATTTAGATCGGTGAAAAACCGCTAAATTGCGTTAATTGAAAAAAAACAATAATTTGCGAAGTTCCAACTTCGAAAAAAGGAGATAAAGACATGAACGAACAAACTGATTATCTATACGGACGAAACGCCGTACTCGAAGCACTTGCTTCAGGCAAAGAAAGTGAAAAGATTTTTATTTCTTTCAATTCGCAGGGAGAAACGGTTAAGGAAGTTTTTAATAAAGCCAGAGTGGCAAAAGTTACTTGTTCCAAGTTGGACTCTCGTAAGTTTCAGCGATTGGAACGTGAAGTATGTCCGCGGGACGCTCGCACACAAGGAATCATAGCTCAGATCAGCTTGGTTGAGGTCCTTTCAGTAGAGGATTTGATCAAAAAAAGTTTCGAGAAAGCCGAGAATCCTTTTATTATCATTTTGGATGAAATTACGGATCCTCATAATCTCGGTGCAATAGCTCGTTCGGCGGAATGCGCCGGAGCCGGGGGCATCATCCTGCCTGAAAGAAATTCTGCTCCGGTGACTCCGACAGCGGTAAAAATTTCTGCAGGTGCTTTGCAGCATATTCCGGTTGCTAAATCCGCAAGTTTACTGCGTGCTTTCGATGTTCTCCGCGAACATGATTTCACGATTATCGGCACAGATATGTCTGCTAAGGAAAGTTATACGGATCTTATTTATGAGGCACCGGTCGCGATAGTAATTGGCAGCGAAGGCAAAGGAATGCGTCCGAGTTTAAGAAAAAATTGTGATGAACTGATTAAAATTCCGCTTGCCGGAAAAATTGGATCGCTCAATGCCTCGGTTTCCGCCGGAGTAATTATGTTCGAGATATTAAGACAAAAAACAGAAGCTCAATCAATCCCCGGTGAGAGTAGCTCAAGTTCTGAGTAATTCTTCATACAATTTATGTCCGCGCAACGAAAAAGCGTCGAAATAGCCGGTGAACCATTGATTCAATGCGACTCCGGCTTTTTCAGATCTGCTCAGATCACCGGCATTTTCCACTCCGCCGGTGCGAATCACATGAAATTCCCGACCGATATTTGATTGAGAAATATATTCTGAAGCAAGGGCGGATAATTCAAGCGATTTCTTCTTCAAAGGTCTTCCGGACAAACCGCCGCCGAAAGTTTTAGTAAAATAATCAAAAGTTTTCATTTCGTTCGGCGCAATCATAGTTCGAGCGGATTCATAATCCGTAGACGTATTGCCGATATTTATCCCGTCAAATTCGAGTTCGGAGAGTTTATTAATAAGCAGCGGGATCAATTCTTTTTCAGTATCCGTTGAAATTTTGAGAATAACCGGCAAATTTCTGTCTCTTATACTCAGGAAATTTTCTGATATAAATTCAAGACGTTCTACAAGCATTGAATCCAAACCGCCTTCGCTGTTGTTATCGTGTTCGTGGACAACATTGGGGCAACTCTCGTTAAGTTCAATGAAATCCGCGCCGGCTTTGTCATATAGCCGGAAGCCGTCCAAGACTCCGTTGAGAGCTGTCAATCCCGTATCTTCCGGGGAACTTCCTATACTAACGCCAATCGGGCATCCTGCTTGTTTATCCAATCCTGATATTCTTTTCGCGACAACTTCATGACCTTCATTCGGCAGCCCCATCCAATTCAGCGCAGCGGCCGATTGCGGATAAGAAGCGAAAGGATGTAAAATTCCTTTCTTTTCATTGCCGCGTCTGTATCTTGCGGTAGTCGTACCTGCCAGATATGCGCCTGCTCCCTGAGCGGCTACGGTGTAATACGCTTCGCCTTTTTTGAACATTCCGGCGGCGTTGAATAAATTTGATTGAAACTCAATATCCCAAAGTATTTTGCTATGTCTCGTAGGAACAATAACATTTTGCGGAATCTCAGACGCGAGCATATTGATGAATGACTTTCTGCCGTTCGAATATAGATAGGAGTAAAAATTCGCAGGTAAAAATTGTACCATCATCGGACGAAATTTTGAGTCTATTCTCGAGAGCAGTTCAGTTTTAGTCACAGTGGTCTCAAATTGTTTTGTATATCAATGCTTGAGTTAATCCTCGCGATTGAGGACGAATGAGAATGTCATTGATTATTAGAGGAATATTTAGGACAGATGCTCCGCACTCGTCCAGAGTCGGTCTTATTAAAAATCAAACAAATACGAAAGGGTCATATTAAAGGATTTATCCGTAGCGAATTGCTTTCCGTAATAATTCCCGACTATGGGCGATGTATACGAAACCGACAGGCTTAAATTATCGAATGAGTAATATACCCTGGGAGCCAAAGCAAGAGTTATATTTCCGGTGTTTTCCTTAATTTCGGATTGATGTTTGTCAGCCGTCCGAATAATGTTTCTCAATTCACATGATACTCCAAAATTATCACTGATGTTTTTTGATATTATCGCGGAAGAATACAAGGAATGACCGTAAGTGTAATCTTCCTTGTTCGCAGCGTTCAGCTCTAAGCGATTAATCAAAAACATACCAAATTTATTTTTGAAGCCCTTGCGCAAATATGAATGAAAGACAAGACCGTATGCCCCTGTTGATGTTTGAAGCGAGCGAATAGTTTCGTTTACCTGAATCGCGGGCAACTTAGCCTCATTCAAAGGAATAGAAACACCGAGACCGACAGTATATTCAAAATCAGTGAGTTCGTTGTAGAACAAATCATATTTTAATGACGCGACTATGCGTGACGGTCCGGACATCTCATCATTTCCCCAGCCCGGAGACTCCGCTTGACGAATGAAATAGTATCCGAACTCTGCGGAGAGGGTTATATCATAAGTCAAACCATAATCAATAATGAGCGGGGAATATATAGAATATGCGGATTCAACTGTATTATCCAAAGTCTCTGATGAAAAATTATAGGTCTTGTCTCCATAGCTGTATTGAATTCCGGATGTGACCCGCATTGACTGTTTGTTCAGCACGCCGGTTTGAGAAATTCCGCCGACCGGAATGATCCCGCCGCCGACATTCCCGCAATTGCACTGAGCCGAAGCCGGCAATGTAGATAAAATATATGTGCTGATCAGAAGCAGCGATAATAAAGACATTCTCATGCGATTCAATCCTTTGTCACGAATACTTACAAAACATTGAACAAAATAAGAATATAATACAGTCCGGCAAGCATAAAAACGCCTCCGACTATTTTTCTAAACCAATATTCAAAAACTTGGATTTTATTAAATACATTGCCGATACTCGACAGTCCGTAAGCTATTACTATTGAAACAAGGATCACCGGGATTCCAGTTCCTATCGCGAAAATCGGAGGAAGAAGAAATCCTTCCGCCCCCGAGCCGAGAGTCAGAGGAATCAGCATCGCGAAATATAAAGCTCCGCTGTATGGACAAAACGCCAACGCGAATGCCATTCCGAGAAACAGCGCCGATAAATAGTGCCTGCCTTCGAATTTCGTCTTGACCTTTTCAACCAAATTGAATCCGCCTTTGGAAGGAATTTTGATTATATCCAACATGAACAGCCCCATGAGCAGAAGCAGAGGCCCCATCAGAGCCTCCCCGTATTTTTGAAACAGTGAGGATATTTGAAATTTGCTTGCTCCCAAAGCTATAATCAATCCGAGAATACTGTAGCTCAGCATTCGACCAAAAGTATAAATCAGCCCGCCGAGGACAACTTTTCGCTTGTCCTCAATGTCTTTTGACAGATAAGCAGTCGCCGTTATGTTTGATGCCATCGGGCAGGGACTCAGAGCCGTCATCAGCCCCAAAATGAAGGCGCTTATTATCGGCAAATCAGATGAAGCTAATAAGCTCTCTAAATATTCCATAGTTAATTCCGGATTAGATTGATATGTGTGAATTCTTATTTATTAGCATCCAATGCTTTTTCGATTGCAGCCTTAATTCCCGGTTCAAATTTCTCTTCCGAAAAGGCGTTTGAGAATGCGAAATCTGTCAAATCAGTAATTGTTTTCTTTCCGTCATTGTCATAGTTAACGACACACAATTTAGAGCCTGATGCTTCAAATTCGATCGCCATATCAAGATTTTCCTCCCTGTCAATATTAAATTGTTTGAACGAGAGTTTCCCGGCTTTCCTTGCTTCTGCAAAATCATGAACAACCAGATTAAAAGTTGTTTTCTCGATTTTCATGCATGTTTTGCAGCGACGATCTGTATGGAAATAATATACCACTGTTTGATTCTTGAATTCCTCAGTGTTAGCTTGTATTTTGCTGTCTGACTTGTTGCAGGAAGTCACGCCGAGCATAACTATAAAGAGAACGATAAGTGTGCTGAGTTTTTTCATTTTAGTCTTCTTTATTATTCAAAATATTTGTTCTTTTTATCTATAGAATTATATTAAATACCCAACCCGACAGCATTATCGCAACAGCTACCGTTCCGAAGAAAATGCCGAGCAGTTTCATGTTCATAACTTTTTTAAGCAGCAATGCCTCAGGCATTGACAGACCTACTATTGCCATCATAAACGCCAGCGCTGTCCCAATTGGTATGCCCTTCCCAACCAGAGCTTCAATCACCGGGATTGCGCCTGAGGCGTTTGTATACATAGGAACGGCTATTATCACAGCTATCGCAACGTCAAAAGGATTGACCGCTTTGATGTATTCCTGGAAGAATCCCGTCGGCACAAATCCGTGAATCAGTCCGCCTATAACCAGCCCGGCTGTGACATAGGGCAATACGGTCTTTAGAATTTTTCGCGCCTCCTGACTAACAGCCGAGAATCTATCAAAAAAACCGCTTTTGGTATCGACACTTGCGGCACTGACATCCGCCATTTCCTTCACCCAATCGGCTAAGTTATCTTCTAATTTGAAGAGACCTAATATGTAGCCGCCGATTGTTCCGAGCAAAATCCCTGAGATAAAGTATATCAAGGTCACTTTCCAACCGAAAATTCCGATAAACAAAGCCAGAGCTACTTCATTGATTAAGGGTGATGTTATCAAATATGAAAAAGTAATCCCGAGCGGGATTCCGCCTTTGACAAATCCGATAAAAAGTGGTATCGACGAACAGGAGCAAAATGGCGTAATCGCGCCGAAAAACGAAGCAATCAGGTTTTCCAAACCATACATTTTTCGCTTGTTCAAATAGTTTTTTACTTTGTCGACGGGGAAGTATGAATTCACGTATCCCATCAGATGGGTTATCAAAAGCAGCAAGAAAACTATCTTTATCATATCATACAAAAAGAAGTGCAGTGCAGGACCAAGCCCGCTTTCCCTCGAAAGCCCGATTATATCAAATACAAATTTGCCGGTAATTTCTTCTAACATCTAAATATGCCTCAATTAGCCTATAACAAAATTATATATATTG
>JAQIDA010000294.1 GCA_027858275.1 Candidatus Kapaibacterium sp.
TTGACGGCAACTCGTCAAACAAAGCTCCTCTTGCCTCAGAATTTTTTACAGACAAGCTTCAGATTGAATATCAAGGTCGAAAAAATCTAATCGAAGGAAGTTATTTTAAACCTTTCGCGATGTTTGGACCCGTCAATGAATATATAAGCAAAGGTCTTGTGCAGTTCTGTAATATCAATGCGAACCCTCACGGCAGTGACGGTACTGCTCCTGCTCGTTCGATGAGAGCATCGGTAGAGACATTCGGCTTGATGGACGGTTCTCCTTCCGAACCACATGATTATTACACTGAATTTATCGATATGACAAACATCTATAAATACAATGATGAGATAGTAAAAACTGATAATCTTCTCGGCTGTCACAGAAAAATGGAAGGCGCCGGCAAAATTGTATATTGGTCAATCGGATTCGAAATTTTGAACTACGGTTATTGGCATAACATTTTAGAAATTCAGGATTTGCTGTGGCGTTCAATCAGATGGTGCTACCAAGATATGCTCTTGCCCGAACCATTCCTCGAATTCAGCCACGAACCTCTAGAATTTGACGAAGTTCCCGTTGGCGGAGCGAAAGAACTTGATTTTGAAATCATTAATGTCGGCGGCGATATTTTGGAAATCAGCGAATTGCATTATGATGACTTCAATTTTGCAGAAGCTTCTGAGAACTATGAAATTATTGAAGGCGGAGTGACTGCTGACGATGATCCTCTCAAACTTGCTCCGCTTGAAAAGCACAAATGCAGAGTCAGATTCACTCCTACTGAACAATCAATGTACGAAGGCGGAGTCGAAGTTTGGTCCAACGCGGTTAACGGCGAACTACTCGGTATGAGCATGACAGGTCACGGCGGAAAGAAAATCGAACAAGGCCCTCACATGGTTGTTGCCGATACGATATATTTTGGCGAAGTTAAGTTGGGTCAAGGCGTTGAATTCCCTGTTCAATTTGAAAATATCGGAACGGAAAGATTGAAAATTACAGCTCTTGAAATAGTCAATACAGCTGACAATTCTTTTGCGTTCAGGCACTATAAAGTACCGGTTTGGATTGATCCTCAAATGTTGGATACAACAATCGTAATCAGATTTTCCGGCAACCAAGTACAAGAATATATCGGTGAATTGCGAATTGTTTCAAACGACGCGGATATACCCGATCATATAATTTATCTTAAAGCAGAAGCTACTTTGGACGTTGGTACTCCTGTTTTGACAGTTGATCAAGACGCGAAATTAGAATTCGAAGATATAGAAGCCGGCACAAAAGCGGACAAGATCCTTGTAATTACTAATAAAGGTGACGCTAAATTAGTTATTGATAAAGTTGAACTTGTAGGCGACGCTGAATTCACATTAGAAGATTACAATCCTGAATACACTATTGAATTGATCAAAGACAGAACACGTGATCTGAAAGTAAGATTCCGTCCGGATGAGGAAGGCTCATACAGTTCGACAATGTTCCTTACGTCAAACGACGCGGAAAATCCGGTATTTGAAGTTGCAGTCACAGGAACCGCGACAGGGTCAAGTGTAAAAGACGGCAAAGCCTATAGCGAAGATAATTCCCTTGTCTTATCGGCTAACCCGAATCCTTTCTTGGCAAGTTCAGTGATTACACTGAATTCAACTAAAGCATACGCGCAGAATGTCAAATTGTATTTGATCGATATGAGCGGACGCAAAGTGATGGATATTGCAGAAAGCACGTATACTTTTGGGACGCATACGCTGAGTTTTTCTTCTTTGAATCTTGCGTCGGGAACGTACATACTCGTTGCGGAATCACAGGAATCATCAGCAAAATTGCCGATAGTGATTAATAAGTAAGAATTCGAACAGGATTTTACGGATTTAAACGATAAAGAGGATTAAGAAATTTATATTTCTTAATCCTCTTTTTATATTTCGGTTGAAGAGTTTGAACAGGATTATAAGGATTGCCGGGATTAAGAGGATTTAGAAAAAATGCTATATCAAAACATTCTTAATCCTGTCTATCCTGCTAATCCTCTTCAATCCTGTTCAACTTCTCAAAATCCTGTTCAAGCTGTTAAACAGAAATTGTTTCTCCAATTTCCATAACTTTAGATGCTATACCAATTGCTTCGACTTTCTTGCTAAATTCGTAGGGATCAGCTTCTATGACCGGGAATGTATTATAGTGCATCGGAATAACGAGATTCGGTTCCGCAAAGCGGGCAGCCATCATGGCGTCTTTGATTCCCATAGTGAAATTGTCGCCTATAGGAAGAGCCATCACATCAATGTCGTCCATTTCACCGATTAATTTCATATCCGAAAACAGGCCTGTATCTCCTGTATGATAAAAGGTCTTGCCTCCCATTTTAACAACGATGCCTGCCGGTTCTCCCATGTATTGTCCGTCAGGAGATGCCGATCCGTGATGCGCGATTGTGAATTTGATAGTGCCGAAGGGGAATTCGTAAGAACCTCCTATGTGCATATTGTGAGCGTTTGCGCCCTGTCCGGCGACAAAATCCGCCAATTCGTTTACGGCAATTATTAATCCGTTATTTGCTTTGGCAATCGGCACAGCATCACCGAGATGATCGCCGTGCGCGTGAGTCAATGCAATAAATTTCGCTTTGATATCATCCGGTCCGACAGTCGCCGTCGGGTTGCCGGTCAAAAACGGATCAATTATCAACTGATTCTCGCCGTCGTCGAGCAAGAAGCAAGAATGGCTCAAGTAAGTAATATTCAACATTTTTTCCTCCTAAGAATTATATATAATTATTGAATCTTGTATTCTGTTTTTCCAAATTCAACACTCATGGTAATATATATTTGATTTTGCTATAATGCAACTCAAATTGTTAATTAAATGTGTTCATGTATGAATTGTTCATAATATTTATGAGGAAAATGTGAATAATGTCCGATTTGGGCTACTAAAATTAATATGAATTTAGTATATTATGTGGCATGTAGATAAATACTAAAGTGAAGATGAAGAGTTTAGACAATTTCGCTAAAGATAATCATACTTTTGTGGTTGCTCACAGAGGCTCGTCGGGAACTGCTCCGGAAAACACTTGCGCGGCTTTTCGAATTGCCATGGAGGCCGGTGCGGCAATGATAGAAACAGATGTGCGACTGTCAGCGGACAACAAAGTAGTCATTTTTCACGATGATAATTTCTACAGAACAGCCGGTGCGACAGGCAGTACTCATAACATGACTTATGACGAGATAAAGAAAATCGACGTCGGCAGCAATTTCTCCCCGGAATTTGCAGGTGAAACAACTCCCCTGCTCAGCGAAGTGTTAGAAATGACTGATGACAAAGCATATTTGAATATCGAAATAAAAACTCAGCCGAATGATGATTACTCTTTCAAAATCAAAAAAGTTATTGAAGAAATATATAAAGCAGAAGCTCAGAACAGAGTGATTCTTTGTTCTTTTGATTATGATTTTCTCAGAGAAATAAAGCGAGCGGACAAGATGTTGCCAACTGCTTCAATAAAACGGCCCGGAGATAATCGTCTTCCGTCCGAAATTGCATGGCGCACCGGTGCGACATCATATGTTTGCTCAATTGACGAAATCAACGATGATATCGCCGCTGACGCGGGAAAACACGATATTATCACGGGTGTATATTCATTCGACAAGGCAGAGCAATTACAAATTGCTTATGACTATAACGTACGAGCAATTGCCACGAATTTCCCTGAGAAAATAATCAAAGAATTAACAAAAGCCGGGAAGATTTGATCATATTTTTGTGATCTAATGTGCTCTGAAGACAAATGCGTAACAGCATGCTTTAGCTTGCTGCAACAGCACAAGAGGCATCGGGCTAAAGCCGCGATGTTGCATAGATCCGGAGCCAAAAGCTAAATATCAATTTACTATAAAGGAGTTATCCATGCAGGAAAATTATGAAAATGAATTTGAAGCCGAAAATTTGACTCCGATTGAAGACGCCCCTTCAATAGCCGACAGAATGGTCGGCGTATTTACTTCCCCGGCAGCTTTGTTTGAAAAATTGGCAGTGCATCCGCCAAAAGCTGTTGATTGGTTGATCCCTGTGCTGATTGTGGCCGTAATAACAGTTTTGTCTACATTCTTACAGATGAACGATCCGGAAATAGTTTATCAGATGCAAAAAACGCAAAAAGAAAAAATGGAAGCCCAATTTCAATCATTGGTGGAAAAGGGATGGATGACCGAAGAAGCCGCAAATGCCCAAATGGAAAAAATGGATGAAGGCTTCTCTGAGGAAAGCATGAAATCCGGAATCGCTATATCAGCTGTAACTATTCCGCTTTTTTTGCTTGCTAAATTATTTTTTGTCGCATTGATTTATTTCATTATCGCGCGTTTTATACTCAAAGGTCAAGGCGGATATTCGCAGGCTCTGACAGTATACGGGACGGCTCACTACATAGTAGCGTTGCAGGCTTTAGTCCTGCTTATTATTATTCTTGTGACCGGCAAAATTACCACGGGAACAAGTATTGCGTCTCTCGGCGGATTTGACAACACGACAATTCTTGGCTTCTTACTCTCAAAAGTGAATGTTTTTAGTCTGTTGATTCTATATTCTATTGGTGTAGGATTGTCAAAAATGTATCATGCTGAATCATCGGGAATGTACCTTGCGATTGTTTTCGGCCTGTGGATAGGAGGATCGTTTATAATTTTCCTTCTCGGCAATCTTTCTCCATACTTTTATGATTTGGCAGCAGGGATATAAGGATTGATTTCCGCCGGGCGACCACACAGGTATCGCCCCTACGAACATGAAGTATAATGTGTAGAGACGTCCAATTTGGGCGTCTCTTTTGGATATATTGAGAAAGAACATGACGGAGAATCTATTCCGCCTTTATCAATTTGCCCGTTCCGCTAATATCTTGGACTATTTCGGGGTCACCTTTATAAATAACAACCCCGCTGCCTGATATTTTCACATTCAATTTTTCAGCCGCCCATACTTTGATATCACCTGATCCGAGAGCAAAAGCTCCTGCCAATCGGCTTCTCAAACCAATAAAATCTACATAGCCGGATCCTTCGACAGTAATTGTGCTTTCATCTACATAACCGACTGCGCCGACACTCCCGGAACCGCCGAGCTTCATAAGAATCTTTTCCCCGACCAAAAAACCGAGGTTCATAAAGCCTGAACCGTAAGACTCAAAATTGAAATTATCGGCATCCATACTGTCGATCTCTATATTGCCCGAACCGTCGAGTCTGACATCGATATTATCGGCATAAATCCAGCCGAGATCAATCTTGCCCGAGCCGTTTGAACGGAAAGAAATATCGTTTTTCTGAAGGATTTCCTCTGATATAATATTGCCCGAACCGTTTAATATAGCCGCGCGGAATTCGGTCATAGTCAGATAGATATTCAACACGGTCGGACAAAAAGACTCTTCGAGGTCAATTGTCAGAACGCCTGACCGGACTTCAGTGCTGACTTTGTCGGTCATATCGTCATCGGTTTCTACACGGACTTCCTGAACGTCGCCGATAGTGATGTACACATTGCCCCATCCGTCCATAGTCATAGTCTCGAATTTATTTAGATCGCGGGTTTCGATGATGATATTTCCGCTGCCCTCTGTACAATTTGGCGAGTAGGTCGCGCCGCAGGAATTTAGAAGCAAAATAATTGTCGCCACAGCCAAAATCAAAGTTGAATGTTTCATAGTATTTCTGCCATATTTAATTAAATAAAAATTTAATTATCATTTTCTTATTTGAATTTAACAAAACTGTCTTAATTTGCGACTATTATTTATAAAAAAACAAAAATCTGTATGAGGATATGAAATAATATGGAAAAAGTTTATCTGATCGACGGAATGTCTTTGGTTTTCAGAGCTTATCACGCAATGCTTAAAACAGGTATGAGTTCTCCTTCGGGACAGCCTACAGGTGCCTTGTACGGATTCATCAATCTGATGACTTCACTGCTCGAAAAAGAGAAACCGGATAATATCATCGTTGCCTTCGATGTAAAACAACCGACTTTTCGCCATAAAATGTATTCTGAATATAAAGCGAATCGCCCTCCGTTCCCGGAAGATCTGGCTGAACAACTGCCGAAGATCAAAGAATTCCTGACTCATGCCGGGATAGCTCAAACGGAACTGCCGGGCTTTGAAGCTGATGATGTGATCGGCACTTTGTCATACAGAGCAAGTCAGAAAAAAATAACGACGATATGTGTCACTTCTGACAAAGATTATTATCAATTGGTCAATGATTATGTCACTTTATATAAGCCTTCGCATACAAGCAGGAACGATTTCGATATTGTCTCTTATGCGGAAGTTGAGAAAAAATTCGGTGTGACTCCGGACAAGGTTATTGATGTTCTCGCTCTGCTCGGCGATGCGTCCGATAACGTTCCGGGAGTGAAAGGCGTCGGCGAAAAAACCGCGATTCCGTTTATTCAGAAATACGGAACTCTGGAAGGATTGTATGAACATCTTGAAGAAATAGAGCGCAAAGTTGTTCTCACAAAATTGGAGAATGACAAGGAAAAAGCATTTCTCTCGAAAACACTTGTGACAATTGATTGCGATTCCCCTGTTACTATAGAAATTGAAGATTCTCTCTTGGGCGCGCCCGATATGCCGGCGTTGAACGATCTGTTTCGTGAAGCAGGTTTCACGGTGCTTCGCAGAAAATGGGAGACTCGCGCAGCGGTTTCACAAACAGAAACTGTCAGCTTAGAAGAACCTGCGATAAAAAAACTCGGAGATGTCAAAGTTGATTATAAGTTAATCAACAACGAAGCTGATTTCTCTCTGATGATTGATGATCTGAACAGGGCGAAGATATTGTCCGTGGATTTAGAAACAAGCGGTCTCGACAGACAGCGTTGTGATATTGTCGGCATAGCTCTTGCCGCTGAAGAAAGCAAGGCGTACTATGTAGCGGTAAGTGAGCATTCTCCTGATGAAAGCACTCAGGATAACTCTGACGCTCAAATGGATATGTTCGCGCCTCCGCCTGAAAAAGTCGATGACAAACCAAAATATACGACTCTGGATACAAATTGGGCTGTCGGCGAGCTGAAGTATCTTTTGGAGAGTCCCCGACTTCCTAAGTGCGGACAAAATATCAAATTCGACGCTTACATTCTTAAACGATACAAGGCGACAATTTCTCCTATTGCTTTTGATTCCATGGTAGCCTCATATATTCTGAGTGCCGACAGTCAGCACAATCTTGATGCAATGGCTCTGAAGCATCTTTCTTATGAACCGGTTTCCATAAAAACACTAATCGGCGAAAAGAAAAGCACTCAAAAATCTATGGCGGATCTCGATCCGGCAGACATTTCAGATTATGCCTGCGAAGACGCTGATGTAGCTCTAAAACTCAGAAATAAATTATATCCCATGCTTGAAAAAGAGAATTTGCTCGAATTGGCTGAAAAAGTCGATTTCCCTCTTATTGAAGTATTGACCGATGTAGAATCCAACGGTATTGCGATTGATTCGGAAGCCCTCAAAGATTTGTCCGCCCTGATCGGCAAAGAAGCCGAGAAACTGACTGCGGCAATTTATGACGAAGCCGGAACTGAGTTCAATATAGATTCGCCCAAGCAAATGGGGCATATATTGTTCGAAAAACTGATGATTCCGCCGATAAAAAAGACAAAAACCGGCTACAGTACTGATGTAAACGTTTTGACTCAGCTTGCGGAGATTTATCCGATTGCTAAATATATACTGGAGTATCGCAGCCTCGTCAAAATCAAATCGACTTATGCGGACGCTCTCCCTAAATTGATAAACGAAAAAACCGGGCGTATTCATACTACTTTTAATCAAACGGTTGCTCTTACCGGTCGATTGTCATCGACAGACCCGAATTTACAGAACATCCCCATCCGTACTGAACTTGGTCGGCAGATCAGGAAGGCTTTTGTACCTTCGCAAGAGGATACGGTAATTATTGCTGCGGATTATTCTCAGGTGGAACTCCGCATTATGGCATTTTACAGCGGTGATGAGAGATTGTCACAAGCGTTTATAGACGGTGAGGATATTCATTCAGCTACGGCTGCTCATCTGTTTAATGTCGAAGCAGCAGATGTGACCAAAGATCAAAGGCGAAAGGCCAAGACTGTTAACTTCGGAATAATGTACGGACTCGGGACTTTCGGACTTGCTCAGAGACTCGATATTCCGAGAAACGAAGCAAGTGAGATTATCAGTAATTATTTTGAGAAATATCCCAAGATCAAGCAGTATATTGATGACACCATAAATTCGACTCACGAAAAAGGCTATGCAGAAACAATGCTTGGACGCCGAAGATATTTCCCTGAGATTAATTCGCCGAACAGAAATGTAAAAACTGCCGCCGAGCGCGCCGCCATTAACATGCCAATTCAAGGAAGCGCGGCGGATATGATCAAACTCGCGATGATTAATATTTGGAAACGTATGAAAGCTGAGAATATCAGATCGAAAATGCTCCTGCAAGTTCATGATGAACTCGTCTTTGAAGTATATAAAGATGAAGTTGAACGCCTGAAAATAATTATCAAAGAAGAAGCAGAGAAGGCCATGCCTATAGGAAATATCCCGACAACAATCGATATGGGTGTCGGGTCAAATTGGTTGGAAGCGCATTAAGATTAGATCAGCCGATTCGAACTAAATTATTCGTTTGTTTCAACATCCTTGACCTCGACTTTTTCGTTGTGATTTTGAATTGTTGCTAAATTATTGAGATAAGGCATCTTTGCATCGATCCAATCGTGAAAAAACATCATTAGAACGCCTGTCATCGGCACTGCGATCAGCAGACCGAATATCCCGAACATATTGCCGAAAACGAACAATGACCCGATCAGCACCAAAGGATGCAATCCGATCAGTTTGCCTACTACTTTCGGTTCGATAATATAAGCGTTGATGAAGTGAACTGCTCCGACCACTGAGGATATTATGATAATATTTGCAGCTATATCATTCGGCTGAACGATCATTGATACAAGTATACCGATTATCATACTTACAAAAATACCCAGATACGGGATCGGATTCATAAATCCGCAGAGCATACCGAGAACGATTGGGTAGGGTATCCCGAAGATCCAAAAGAACAGTGAAGTAAATACTGCGACTATAAACGCGGCGACAATCTGCCAGCTGATATAGCGGCGTAAAATATTGCCGATTCTGTCTAAATCATTGATCAACTTGCCGTTCTTTTCTTTTAGAAATTCTTTTGTGTAATCAGATATTTTACGATAGTCTTTCAGGAAATAAAAGAACAGTACCGGAATCAGAATCACATTGAACAATTGCTTGGCAAGAGACGACAATTGGGTTAGCACTGACAGCAAGGCTCGGACCACATCAGAAACAATTTCTTCTATTTTCGGGATCATATCGCTGTTCACAAACGTACGCACTTCCGTTTCGTTGAATCCGAAAGATACCATGGTTGCATAAAAACTATCTTTGTCGAAGTATGTGCTGTAAGCTCCGACAATACTCGATACTCGCTGCAGGACATCTTCAAGCTGAGAAAAAATCAGAGGGAACAAAAAGATAGCGACTGTAGTTATAATACCGAAGAGAACAAAGTCCACGGCAAGAGCGCTTACCCATCGCTTTATTTTCTTTTTCTCAAGATAACGGACAACGGGATCAGCAAGATATGCCATCAAAAAAGCTATAATGAAAGGCATTATTGAGGTCCCGACCTTCAAAACAATCCAGTAGACAATCAGCAAAACAATCAACGTTAAGAGGCGTTTTATCAGAGGCGAATCATTGCGATAGGGAATCAGCAAAAACAGGGATATGGCAGCAAGAAACAGAGGATTATACATTATACCCGCTTGATAAAGAAATCCGGCGAGGGCAAGAGTGCTTGCTATTACGACAAACAACACGGCTCCTCTTTCTTTTTTAGAAATTTTTTTCATCTGCTTATTTTTGATTGTTGTAGTTAAAAAACTCGCTTTCGTCTTTTTCAAGCCATTGAGCTAATGTTTGTGCCTTTGCGTCTTTGTCTGACAGTATTGCGGAACTGTCGGGCCAATTGATATCGATTGACGGATCATTCCACAGAATAGCTGATTCCGCCTGTGGATTCCATACTGCTGTACATTTATATTGCATTTCTGTTCCGTCTTCCAATGAGTAGAAACCATTTGCAAAACCTGCGGGGACCCACAAAGCACGTTTGTTCTCAGCTGACAATTCGCAACTGAAATATTGGCCGAGAGTAGGCGAATTCTTGCGAATATCAACTTCTGTTATAAATGCTCTGCCGGCTGTAACCCTGATTAGTTTTCCGAGAGGCTTGTCCCATTGAAAATGCAAACCTCTGAGAACTCCGACTGCTGATTTTGAATGGTTGTCCTGAGGAAAATCAACAGGAAGACCAAGTTTAGCAAACTCGTCGGCGCGAAAACTTTCCATAAAAAAACCTCTGTCGTCGCCGAATACCTTAGGTTCAAACAATATCAATCCGTTCAAATGTTCGGATATTTTCTTTAGTCCCATATCGAATTTGTAATGTCGTTATTAAAGAAGAATTTGTTAAATGTTATTTATCGATTAGTTGCAGTTGCCTGCTCAGCCTTTTTCCTTCGTTTTGATAAAGACTCTCAATAATTTTTCCACTTCTTTGGATGAGCCGAATTCATTGCTCAACAAGAAATTGTCGCTGCTGCGGCCGCCGCCGCCGCCGCCGGATTCAGTGTCCACTTCATCTTCCTTGGT